>NZ_CAUVXO010000151.1:8571-12002 GCF_963555865.1 Protofrankia sp. Cr1 | reverse complement strand
GTCGGGTGGCTGCGAGCGGGTTCGTCGGTCGGGCAGCGGAGCTTGCCCGGTTGGACGCTTTGCTGGCGCGGGTGGGGGACGCCCGGCGTGACCTTCCCGGGGTGGCGGTGCTGCTGCGGGGGCGGCGCCGGGTCGGCAAGTCACGGCTGGTCCAGGTGTTCTGCGAGCGAGCCGGCGTCCCGTCGGTGTTCTTTCAGGCGAGCCAGGGCGCTGATCCGGCGGCAGAACGGGTTGCCTTCGCCGCAGCCGTGGGCGAATCGGAGCTTCCGGGCCGGGACCTGTTCGCCGACGGTACGGTGCTGCCGACCTGGACGGCGGTGTTCCGCCAGCTCGCTGCGGCGCTGCCCGCCGACTCCCCGAGCATCGTGGTCATCGACGGGTTGCCCTGGCTGATCGACGCCGACCCTGCCCTGGAAGGGACGTTGCAGACGGCGTGGGACACGCTGCTCGCACGCAAACCGGTGCTCTTCGTGCTCATCGGTTCGGATCTGGCCATGATGGAACGTCTGGACGACTACCGGCGTCCGTTCCACCAGCGCGGGACGGTGATGGTGTTGCCCGCGCTGAACCCCGCCGAGGTCGGTTCCATGCTCGATCTGCCGGCGGCTGAGGCGATCGACGCGTATCTTGTCACCGGTGGGTTGCCGTTGATCTGTCAGGAATGGCGTCCAGGGGAGTCCGTCGAGAGCTTTCTTGGCGAATCGCTGGCCGATCCGACCGCCGCGCTGCTGGTTTCGGGTGAACGCTCGCTCGCCGCCGAGTTCCCCGGTTATCTTCAGGCCCGGTCCGTGCTTACCGCGATCGGTAACGGCGAACGCACGTGGAGCGGTGTTCGCGCGGCAATGTCGTCCGGGGTCGAGCCGATGGCGGCCAGCTCACTGACCAACGCCCTACGTCTGCTCGAAGCCAAACGGGTGATCGCTGTCGATACTCCGTTGTCGGTCAAACCCGCCGAGAAGGACCGTCGTTATCGGGTGGCCGACCCGTACCTGCGTTTCTTTCTGGCGTTCGTCGAAGCGGGGCTGCCTCTGGTCGAACGCGGACGCGCCGATCTGCTGCTGCGCAGGGTACGGCGTTCCTGGACTTCCTGGCGTGGCCGTGCCGTCGAGCCTGTGATCCGGGAGGCGTTGCTGCGTATCGCCCCGGAACTCGGATGGTCCGAGGCGGAAGCCGTCGGCGGGTGGTGGAATCGGCAGAACAATCCCGAGATCGATCTCGTCGGTGCCGACCGCCAGGGCGCCGCCACCCGGATTCTGTTTACCGGCAGTATCACATGGCAGATCGCAAAGCCGTTTGACCAGCATGACCATTCCGCACTGGTGCGGGATACGGCGGCGGTACCGGGGGTCGGCCCGGCTACTGAACTGCTCGCAGTCAGTCGGAACGGTGTCGCCGCCGGCCTGCCGATCCGGGCGGTCGGCCCGGATGACCTGATCGCGGCCTGGCGTGCTTGACTGGTTCAGATGATCGACTTCTGAACCGGGCTCTCGGAGCGAGACCCTTCCTCGGAGGCGATGATCGGCGTTTGTTTGTCGTTAGGTACGGTTTTCGGCCGGATAGGCGTACCTGACGACAAACTCGCGCCGATCTTGTCGGCGGACGATATTCGTTCTCAGCGCAGGTGGTCCTGCCAGTCGGCGGGCACCCGCCCGACCGGGCCGGGCGTCGGTTGGCCCAGTGGGTGATGCTCGGGCGGCGCCAGCGGCGGCCCGTCGTAGAACTGTTCGGTCTGGTAGTCCCAGAACCAGGTCTCGCCTGGCTCGAAGCTGCGGATAAGCGGATGGCCGGTCGAGGCCGCGTGCGCGCTCGCGTGCTGGGAGGGGGAGGAGTCGCAGCAGCCGATGTGGCCGCATCGGGCGCAGCGACGCAGATGGAACCACCATCCGGGGCCGTTGCCGGCGGTGCATTCGGCGCATCCCGTTCCGCTCGGTGTCGCGGACGGATCGATCGTGGTCACCTCAGTCATGCGGCTCACCTCGCTCTTGCGGCTCGCTCGGTCCTCCAGGCGCTTCATCGGCTGGCTGGGCAGGCAGCCGCACCCGGAAGCGGGTGTCACCGGGCACTGACTCCACTGACAGGTCGCCGTGGTGTTTGGTGACCACGATGCGCCAGGATATGTCCAGGCCGAGACCGGTGCCCTCGCCCACCGGTTTGGTGGTGAAGAACGGTTCGAAGATCCGGTCACGGATCTCCGGTGCCACGCCCGGCCCGGTGTCGGCGATCTCGATCACCAGGTGGTCGACCACCAGGTGGTCCTGGCTGGATGTCGTGCGCACGGTCAACGTGCCGGCGCCGTCCATGGCGGCGACCGCGTTGTCGATCAGATTTGTCCAGACCTGGTTGAGTTCGGCGGCATAGGCGGGGATCTTCGGTAGCGTTCGGTCGTAGTCCCTGACAACGGTGATGCGCTCGCCGATCGTGCCGGCGAGCATGACCAGGGTGCTGTCCAGCAGCTCGTGGACGTCGACCCGCTGGTAGGGCGCGCGGTCCAGCTGGGAGTACTGCTTGGCGGCGGTCACCAGGGTCGAGATCCGGGTCGTGGAGTCCTCGATGTCGTTCACGAGCAGCTCGGTTTCGACCGTGTAGTTGAGCCACCGGACGGCACCTTCGAGTATCGCGCCGGGGACGCTGGCCGCGACCTGGTCCAGCCAGGCAAGGTCGAGACCGGCCTGGACGAAGGTCGGGGCGAGATCCCACCCGCCGGCGATGCCGTGTTCGTCGAGCCAGTCGGTGACCGCATCCTCCCTGTCGCCGACCTCCAGCGGAGTCAGAACGGGCGCCTTCGCGACCCGCTCCACCGCCTCCTCCTGCAGTCGGATCAGGGTTTCCAGGGTGGCCCGGTCGTAGGGTCCCGAGGCGATCAAGCCGAGTTTGTGCCGCATCCCGGCGACCCGCTCCCGCAACGCCGACGTGGCCCGTACCGCGGCGGCGGCCGGATTGTTCAGCTCATGGGTGAGCCCGGCGGACAGGGAGCCCAACGCCAGCAGCCGTTCCCGCTGACCGACCGCCTGCTGGGTGGTCCGCATGCCGAGGAACAACCCCTCCAGCATGTGCACGGCCATCGGGAACCATTCGTGCATCAGCCGCGCCAGCGCAGCCGCCGGGAGCACGAAGAAACGCGACGGCTCGCTGGCCCGCAACGAGGCGCTGTAGACCTGCGGCACACGGTCGCCCAGGTAGGCCTGAAAGGCGCCCGCGTACACGCCTCGCTGGGATGTGCGGTTGATTTCCACGTCGTCGGCACCGATCCGCCGCGACATCACCAGTGCGCCCTCGATGAGCACGTAGAAGCAGGTGGCAGGTTCGCCTTCGGTGAAGACCTGTCCTGGTCCGATGGACTCGGCGCGTCCTTGCGCGCACAGCCAGGCCAACTGGTCCTCGGTGAGTTTCTCGAACAGGAACAGCGTGCGGAGCTCGTCCGGGCTGCACGC
>NZ_CAUVXO010000151.1:4660-8193 GCF_963555865.1 Protofrankia sp. Cr1 | reverse complement strand
GTCCAGATACCGGTGGACCAGGGTGATGGCCATAGCACCCTCACCGACCGCGGACGCGACCCGCTTCACCGACTCGGCCCGCGCGTCGCCGGCCACGAAGACACCCGGAACGCTGGTCTCCAGGTGGTACGGATCCCGGTCCAGGGGCCATCCGCGGGGTCGTTGTCCGTCGACCACGAGGTCAGGGCCGGCTATGACGAATCCGCGGCCGTCGCGGACGATCACGCCGTCCAACCAGTCGGTGCGTGGCGCCGCCCCGATGAAGACGAACAGCCACTGCGCATCGACCGTCTCCGTCGCACCGGTCGCATTGTCACGGAGCGTTAGCTGCTCCAGGTGTTGCGTGCCATGGCCGGCGACGACCTCGGTGCAGGGCTGTACTGAGATCGCCGGGATGCCGGCGATCTGCTCGATGAGGTAGTGGGACATGGACGCTTCCAGCGATGGGCCGCGGACGAGCATGACCACCGAGCGGGCGTGCCGGGCGAAGTACACCGCCGCCTGCCCGGCGGAGTTCGCCCCGCCGACGATGTAGACGTCCTGCCCGGCGCAGCCGGACGCCTCGGTCAGCGCGGAGCCGTAGAACACGCCGCGGCCGGTCAGCGTCTCCAGCCCGGGAGCCGCCAGCTGCCGGTAGGACACGCCGGTCGCCAGGATGACCGTGTGGGCGTCGATCTGTCCACTGTCGGCGAAGTGCACCGTCCGCGCCGAGCCGTTGGCCTCCAGGCCGACGACGTCACGGGCGGTGAGTACCTCGGCGCCGAATTTGGTTGCCTGTCGGCGGGCACGGTCGGTGAGCTGCGCCCCGGAGACTCCGTCGGGGAAGCCGAGATAGTTCTCGATCCGTGAGCTCTGTCCGGCCTGGCCACCGGTTGCGGTCCGCTCGACCAGCACGGTCCGCAGCCCTTCGGATGCGCCGTACACGGCCGCGCCCAAGCCCGCCGGACCTCCGCCGATGACGATCACGTCGTAGAAGTCGGCGGCCGGCGCGGTGCTGAGCCCGACCCGGTTGGCGAGTTCGGAATCGGTGGGCTCCACCAGTGCCTCGCCGCTTTCGGTGATCACAACCGGGAGGGTGACGCCGTCCGCTCCGGCCGCGGCCAGCAGCCGCTCGCCTTCCGGCTCGTCGGCGAGGTACCACCGGTAGGGCACCTGGTTGCGGGCGAGGAAATCGCGGACCTCGTGCGACCGCGCCGACCAGCGGTGGCCGACGACCTTGGTCTCCGGCACGGGCCGATGGTCCGTGGTGCGCCAGGCGTCGAGCAGGGCGTCCACGACCGGGTAGAGCTTCTCCTCCGGCGGATCCCACGGCTTGAGCAGGTAGTGGTCCAGATCGACGACGTTGATGGCGTCGATCGCGGCATCGGTGTCGGCGTACGCGGTCAGCAGCACCCGTCGGGCCGTGGGGAACAGGTCCATCGCCTGTTCGAGGAACTCGATGCCGTTCATCCGCGGCATGCGGTAGTCGGCCAGAATCACCGCGACCTGGTCGCCGCGCAGCTTCAGCTCACGCATGGCGTCCAGCGCCTGCTCGCCCGACTCGGCTCGGATGATCCGGTGGTTCTCACCGTAGCGCCGTCGCAGGTCGCGGCTGACCGCACGGGAGACGCTCTGGTCATCGTCGACGGTGATCAGTGCCGCGCGCACGGCCGAACGGGGCGCCGTCATGGTTAACCAGTCAAGCACGTGCGGCCCGTCCCCGGCAGGTCGTCGCGGCAACGACAATCCTCTGTCGGGGTTACCGGAACCTCAGCGCCCGCCCAGACCGGTCTCCTCCAGGTCCAGGTCGCGTTGCAGGCGTCGACGTGTCGTATCGCTGACCTGGTGGGCGTCATACAGGCGGCGTAGCTCGGTGCTCTGCACGGCGATCACCTCGCGGCGCAGCTCGCGGTATACCTGGAGGAGGGTCCTGCCCGGCTGGTCGTCGTTGTGCTCGGTGGGTTGCTCCAGGCGTGCGTGGAGGTTGCGGCGCACGCGGTCGATGGCCGCCTCCGGGACGGTATCCAGCCCGGTGATGTCGTCGAGGTGGGTGAGTCCGGCGTGGATGAGTCGGTCGCGGGCACGGGTTTCCTCCCGGGCGGTGTGCTCGGGTTCGAGGGCGAGTCCGGAGCGGCTCACGACGTGGGCAAGGCTCAGACCCTGGAGGACGAGAGTGAAGACGACGACGGCGGTGGTGAGGGTCAGGATCAGAGGGCGCCCGGGCAGTGGGGTGCCGTCGGTGGCGGTGAGCGGGATGGACAGGGCTGCGGCCAGCGGCATCACGCCCCGGGTGCCGGCCCAGGTCACCACGCCCGCCAGGCGCCAGGACGGGCGGCCGCTGGTGGGCCTGACCGCCGCGGACAGCGGGAGCATCCACACCACCCGCAGGGCGATCAGAGTGGCGGCGATGGCGAGTGCCTGCAGCGGCCACAGACCGGTTCCGGTCGGGAGTTCACGGATCAGGGACGGCAGTTCAAGGCCGATGATGCTGAAGACGACGCTCTCGAGCAGGAAGATCACCACCGCGTACACGGCGTGCAGCTGCAGCCGGATATGGGCGTCACTGAGCTGGTGCCCGGACCGGCCTAGCAGCACGCCCGCGACCACGACGGCGGTGACCCCCGACATGTGCGCGGACTCGGCCAGCACATAGGCGGTGTATGGGGTGATCAGGGCGATCACGGTCTCCAGCACGGGGTCGGTGGTGCGGCGGCGGATGGCCGCGACCACCACCGCGACCACCGCGCCGATCGCACTTCCACCGCCCGCAAGCAGGACGAACTCACCGCCGACCACGTCCCAGCTGACCGCGCCGGAGGCCACCGCGACGGTGACGGCGACCTTGAAGAGCACCAGCGAGGTGGCGTCGTTGAACAGGCTCTCCGCCTGTACCAGTACCTGCACCCGTCCGGGAAGCGCGAGCCTGCGGCCGAGCGCGGTGACCGCGACCGGGTCGGTACTGGCCAGCACCGTGCCCAGCACGAAAGCCATGGCGACCGGCAACGGCGTGAGCGCAGCGGTCACCGCGCCCACGGCGGCGGAGGAGGCCAGCACCAGGCCGAACGCCAGAACAACGACCGGCCGCCACACCATGCGCAGGTCGCGCAGGGACAGCTCCTCGGCGGAGGCGTACAGCAGTGGAGGCAGGACGACCAGACCGATGGTCTGCGGAGCTATGTGCAAGGTAGGAGTGCCCGGCATGAGCGCCACTGCAAGACCGGCCAGCACCAGCAGCGGTGGAGCGGGCACCCGCCAGCGGCGTGCCCCGGTGGCTACCGCGGTTGCCAGCACCACAAGAAAGAGGACTGTCCCGACCGCACGCATCCGCCGAACCTCTGGTCCGTGATCGGGGTTGCTGCCGCGGATCGCTGCAGTCCATCCCCCACGCCGACCAGGCTTCCCGGCACACCTGAAGCAGACTTTATCAATTCCTCAGCTGTTTCGTGCGGTGGGATGGGTGCAGGGGCGCGTCAAGACGACATTTCGCACCTGCTTACTCACGCTGCGGGTCAATGGCCGCCACCGCGAAGCCGCAGGCTGTCACGCAGCGGTGG
>NZ_CAUVXO010000151.1:2062-4147 GCF_963555865.1 Protofrankia sp. Cr1 | reverse complement strand
CGCGGGCCACCAGGCCAGGGCTTTCTTGTGCTGGCCGTCGCCATGGCCTGGTGGCAACAGCGGGTGGCTACCGACGGCATCGGCGGGTGCCCCAGCGCACGCCGGGGATGTCGTCGGCGTTCGGCATAGATCAACGATAGTCCGAAATGCCCTCAAAGTCGAACATTTGTTCGTACAGGGTGTGGATATCGGCACGGTCGGGTCGGGCGGAGCTCCGGCACACAGGAAGGCCGGTTCGGCAGATCAAAAGATCGTGATTCGGCAGATCGAAAGGTAGGGGATCGGCAGGTTGAAAGATCCTTATTCGGCAGATCGAAGGGGTGCTGCTACGATCACTTCGTGCGCAGGGCGGCTGACTATGTACCCAGACGAGCGGTGGACCTGATCACAGAGGCGCTGGCCGACACGCGGGTCGTGGTCGTCAACGGTGCCCGCCAGGTTGGCAAGAGCACCCTGGCTGAGGTCGTGCTGCGGGCGCGGGCCGACGGGGTAGCCCGGTTTCTCGATGACCCGGCGACCCGGGCCGCTGCCACCGAGGACCCGGTCCGGTTCATTCGCCACGACGGTCTGATGCTCATCGACGAGGTACAACGAGTGCCCGATCTCTGGCTGGCAATCAAAAATCTCGTCGACCGTGATCCTCGGCCCGGCCGATTCCTGCTGACCGGATCTGCGCGGCTGCTCGCATTGCACGGCCTGCCCGATGCCTTGCCCGGTCGATCCGAGACCGTCGAACTCTGGCCGTTGTCCCAAGGTGAGATCGACGATGCTCCCGACGGCTTCGTCGATGCTGCTTTCGCACTCGGTGCCGACCTGCGTAGCGGGTCGTCGGTGCTGAAACGTAAGGACTACCTCGCCAGGATGACCCGAGGAGGCTACCCGGAAGCATGGCGGCGAGAGAACCCGCGCCGGCGGCAGCGGTTCTTCGAGGGCTATGTTTCAGATCTTCTCAGCCGTGATGTCAGGCAGGTGGCCGACATCGAGAAGTCCGGCGAGATGCGCAGGCTCCTTTCGTTGTTGGCCACACAGACCGGCGGACTACTCAACATCAGCCGCATTGCGGGCGAACTGGGTCTTTCGGCCCCGACAGCCCGTAGCTACATCAACATTCTGGAAACGGTCTATCTCGTGCGGCTCGTGCCAGCGTGGTCGACGAACCTCACGACAAGGGCGGTCGCGACGCCCAAAGCTATCTTCGTGGATACCGGGCTCGCCAATTACCTGGCGACGAGCCCCAGCACCGACGGGCCGGTCGGCGGTCTGCTCGAGAACTTCGTCCTCAGCGAACTGGCGCGGCAGCTGACCTGGTCCCAGACATCCGCCCGGCTGTATCATTACCGTGACCGGGACCAGTACGAAGTGGATGGGGTTCTGGAGGACAACGTAGGCCGGGTTATCGGTATCGAGGTGAAGGCCGCGGAGACGGTACGTGCGGAGGACTTCCGTGGCCTGAAACTCCTGCAGCGGCGGCTCGGCGCACGGTTTCACGCTGGATTCGTGTTCTACTGCGGTGCCGAATCGCTCAGTTTCGGCGCGGGGCTGGTCTGTCTGCCGATCTCTGCTCTGTGGGAGACCGGGACGTGAGCGTCCCGTCGGACCGGCGACTACGGGATCGGGATCATCAAGTGGGGATCAGGTCGACGAGAGCTCATCCAGGGCGCGAACGTCGTCGGCCGTGATCGCTGTGCCGAGGTGCACCACCTTCTTCCCCTGCGCCATCTGGTCCCCCAAACGGCTCGGACTGGCCCTGGCCAGTCTCGTCGTCCCTCCCTACGCCGGTCGCTCTTTGGGAACGATGTGAATCTGGTGTTGTGGTAGGAGCATCGGATTCACATCGTTAAGAGCGCCCGGCAATAGGGGCGTGGATCAAGGAGCGGGGCCGGGGTGCGTAGATCGCGAGGCGGAGGAGGGAGTCACCCTGGTGTTGGGTGGCGACCGACGACAACGAGGCGAGGTGCGTGCCCCGGCCCCGCGACGCCCGTCCCTATTGCCGGTCGCTCTAAGAGGCTGGCTGCATCGTTGGTGGCCGGGCCTGTGCCCCTGGCGAAGTAGGCTTCAGTAATGGAGCAGCGTGTCAGCTTGATC
>NZ_CAUVXO010000151.1:0-1622 GCF_963555865.1 Protofrankia sp. Cr1 | reverse complement strand
ACACTGGGCGTTGCCGACGTGCGGCGCGCTCGGGCGTTTTATGAGCGGCTGGGTTGGCACGGTCAGGAGGTCGAAGAGACCGTGTTCTTTCAGGCCGGCGGCATCGCGCTGGTCCTCTGGGGCCGTGACAAACTCGCGCGCGACTGCGGTTTTACGGACGGGAGTATCACGGACAGGCCGGCAGGTGGCTTCAGTGGTGTCGCCCTCGCACACAATGTTCGGTCCGAGGCGGAGGTCGACGGTCTCATCGCGGCGGCGGAGCGGGCAGGGGGCACGGTCACCCGTCCGCCGGCCAAGACGTTCTATGGCGGCTATGCGGGGTTTTTCACCGATTTCGACGGCCACGCCTGGGAGATTGCGTACAACCCGGGCTTCCCGCTCGCGGCGGACGGCTCGATCACCGTCCCCGACTTCCCCGTCGGATGACCGGTCGGGGTGCCGTCGTATGCGCAGTGCGGCTTGGATGGCCGGTTCGGCAGATCGAAAGATCGTAGCTCGGCAGATCGAAAGGTAGCGGGCCGGCAGGTCGAAGGGGTGCTGCTAGGACGCTGGGGATCAGATGGGGATCAGGTTGACGAGACCTCATCTATGCGGGGAGTTCGGCGTAGGGGAGGGGTTGTTCGGCCCAGATGGTTTTTCCGGTGGAGGTTTGCCGGGTGCCCCATCGTTGGGTGAGCTGGGCGACGAGGAGCAGGCCGCGGCCGCCCTCGTCGAAGACGCGGGCCCGGCGTAGGTGGGGGGCGGCGTTGCTGGCGTCCGAGACCTCGCAGATGAGGGTGTTGTCCTGGATGAGCCGTAGCTGAATGGGGCCACCGCCGTAGCGGATGGCGTTGGTGACCAGCTCGCTGACGACCAGCTCGGTGATGTATGCGGCATCGTCCAGTCCCCACATGGTCAGTTGGTGAGATGCCTGTCTGCGGGCGTCGGCGACGACGGCGGGCTCAGCCGGCAGGCTCCAGGTGGCGACATGATCGGCGTCGAGGGTTTTCGTCCGGGCGAGGAGCAGGGCGACGTCGTCAGTAGGGCGCTCCGGCAGCAGCGCGTTCAGCACGTTGTCGCAGGTGTCCTCCAGGGACGGGGCGGGATGGGTCAGCGCGCGGCGTAGCAGCGCCAGCCCGTGGTCGATGTCGCGGTCCGTAGCCTCGATCAGGCCGTCGGTGTAGAGGGCGAGCAGGCTTCCTGCCGCCAGTTGCAGCTCGGTGGACTCGAAGGGCAGTCCGCCCAGGCCCAGTGGGGGGCCGGTGGGCACCTTGGGAAAGTCGACCG
The DNA here is from genome assembly GCF_963555865.1 of Protofrankia sp. Cr1. Classification (NCBI taxonomy): domain Bacteria; kingdom Bacillati; phylum Actinomycetota; class Actinomycetes; order Frankiales; family Frankiaceae; genus Protofrankia; species Protofrankia sp. Cr1. The sequence continues at coordinate 356 of NZ_CAUVXO010000151.1, read as the reverse complement.
TGCCGTTGGGAGTGATGACGGCGGGTGCGGGGTGGCCGGCGCGGGCCAGTGCGCAGCGGCCGGAGACGGGATCGTAGACCGCGTAGAGGCAGGTGGCGCCGATTTCCCCGGCCGTGCGTGCGTTGGGGTCGCTGGCCGTCGGGCCTTCCTCGAGGTCGAGACGGATGACGATGTCGTCGAGCCGGGTGAGTAGTTCGTCGGGGGCCAGGTCGATGTCGGCGAGGGTGCGTACCGCGGTGCTCAGCCGTCCCATGGTCGCCGACGCGTGGACGCCGTGGCCGACGACGTCACCGACGACCAGAGCGACCCGGGCGCCGGACAGCGGGATCACGTCGAACCAGTCGCCGCCCACGCCC
>NZ_CAUVXO010000150.1:6847-10976 GCF_963555865.1 Protofrankia sp. Cr1 | reverse complement strand
AACCGCCGGTCGAACCGCCGGTGACGCCCGACACCGGAAACGCGATGGACGGCGCGTTCGACGACGCCGGCGCCTCCTCGACGACGACATGGGCGTTGATACCGCCGAACCCGAACGCGTTCACACCGGCCCGCCGCTGGACGCCGTCGGGCGCCTCCCAGGTGGCGGCTTCACGTATCGGTTCGAATCGGGTGCTCGCCAATGCCGGATGTGGCTGCTCGCAGTGCAGGGTCGGCGGCAGTGTCCGGTGGTGCAGCGCCAGGATGGCCTTGATGAGCCCGGCGGCGCCGGCCGCGGGCATGGCATGACCGATCATGGACTTCACAGAACCGATGCCGATCGGCGGAGCACCGGTGGCGCGACCGAACACCCGTCCCAGGGTGGCGAGTTCCGCCGCGTCCCCGACCGGGGTGGCGGTCCCGTGGGCCTCGACGAGACCGAGCGCGCCGGGCGCGGTCGGGTCCAGCCCGGCGTCGGCCCAGGCCCGCTCGACGGCCAGGATCTGCCCCTGCTGCGACGGCGCGAGCAAGGTGGAGGACCGCCCGTCACTGGAAACACCACAACCGCGGATCACAGCGTAGATGCGGTCACCGGCGCGTTCGGCATCGGCGAGTCGCTTCAGCACGACCATCCCGACGCCCTCACCGATCAGGATGCCGTCGGCCCGCCGGTCGAACGGCCGAATCCGCGAGGTCGGGGACAGCGCCCGCAGCAGCGAGAAGACGCTCCAGAACGTCACTTCCTGGACGAGATGCACACCACCCGCGATCATGGCGTCCGCCCGGCCGCCCGCCAGCTCGCGCACGGCCGTGTCAACCGCGATCAGGGACGACGCGCATGCCGCGTCCAACGTGTATGCCGGGCCACGAAGATCCAGCCAGTTGGCGATGCGCGAGGCGGCCAGGTTCGGCACCAGACCGATCGCGGCCTCCGGACGGTCCGGACCGAGGGTTTCGACGAACGCGGCGCGGACCGCGGCGAGCTGGTCGGTCGTCAACGTGGGGACGAGTTCCCGCAGCGTGGTGACGAGCTGGGTGGAGACCTTGACCCGCTGGTCCAGCCGGGCAAGACCCGCGGCGAGGTAACTGCCGCGCCCCAGTACCACCCCTGTCCGGCCACGATCGCCGAGTGTGTCAGCGCCCCCGGCGTCCGCGACGGCCTCGGCTGCGACCCGCAGCGCCAGCAGCTGATCGGGCTCGGCCCAGTCCACGGCAAGCGGCATGATCCCGAACTCGATCGGGTCAAAGGTCGCGAACTCCTCCACGAAGCCGCCGCGCCGACAGTAGATCCGGTCGGCGGCGACCACCGGTTTCGCCCCGGAGCCGAGTTCGCCATCTGGTCCATCGACACCTGGTGCACCACCACCCGGTGCACCACCACCTGGTGCACCGGAGTCAGCCGCGGAATCCGGATGAAAGAACTCCTGATCCCAGCGCCGCGGTGACACATCCCGGACCGCGTCCACCCCGCTGACGATGTTGCTCCAGTAGGTAGCGAGGTCACCCGCGCCCGGGAACACCGACGCCATCCCGACAACCGCGATCGCCGGCTTCACGCGAGCGCCTGCCTGGTGGGCCAAAGGCGATGCGATCGTGGTTCTGTCGCATCGCCGGAGGCCGCAGTCCCCGGACCGCTGGTGGGCCAAAGGCACACAATAGTGGCTCTTTGTGCGCACAAGCTAGCCCTATGCGATCTATAGTTCGACATCCGCGATCCCAAAACCGAGAAATCCGTCATCGAGCGCCCCGGGCAGGCCGCACATGTACACCACTTGCGGAACATCGACATCAGCGGCCAGCTCACGTAGAACGGCGACGACCCCGGCATCTGGATCGATCAGGCCGATACCCCGGCGGGCATACTGACGTTCCAACTCGGCGGACACCATTCCCCTGCCGACGTCCACGCCGCCGGTTTCGATGCCAGTATCGCGACCGGTATCGCGACCGGACGAGCCCCATGGCCCCCAGTCCAGCGAGACGACGCGGCCATGAAAACGCCGCGACCAGGCATGGGCGCAGGTGTCAAGAGCATCGTTGGCCGCGGAGTAGTCAACCTGACCCCGGTTACCGAACACCCCTGCCACGCTGCCGAACAGGACCAGGAAATCAAGATCTGGACGCAGTGCGTCGACAAGCGTCCGGGCACCTTCGACCTTTGTCGCGAACACCCGGTCAAACGACTCCGGTGTCTTGTCCCGCAGCAGCTTGTCCTCAACGACCCCGGCGCCGTGCACGACCCCGTCAATCCTGCCGCGGTCTGCATAGACCGCCGCCACGACCTGACGCAAGGCGTCGGCGTCCCGCACGTCCACCGCGTGGTATCGAACGTAGGACGCAGTCTGGGTGAGTGCGGCGAGAGTGGCCCGCACTTCCCGCTCCGCCAGCAACCGGGCCACCCTGGCCTCGATTTCGGCTGGTCGACGCACGCCCGTGTCGATCAGTGCCCGCCGCAACCGCGGTGCATCCGGCGCGGCGGCGGTTGCCGGGTCCTCCGGCGCGGCCGGGAGCACGGTTCGGCCGATCAGTTCGATCCCGCAGCCGGTAGCGCGGGCGAGAGCCAACGCCACCCTGGCTGTGATACCGCGGGCACCGCCGGTCAGCAGCACAACCGAGTCCCGGCCGAGCGCGGGCACGCCCACACCGGTCGAGGACAGTTGCGCAGGCACCACCCGTGGAGTTAAGCGGGCCCCATGACGGTAGCCGACCACGACAGGGGCGTCCGGTGTGAGCAACTCGGTGAGGAGGTACTCGGCGAGCCGGGTCGGGGCCTCCTTGGGGTCGAGATCCACCGCCCGGACGAGCACGTCGGGCGCCTCCCGCGCAAGGGTGCGCGCCAGCCCTGCCATCCCGATGCTCGGACCAGGTTCATCGGTCGCGGACCGACCGAAACTGCCGCCACTGCCGGTCGCGACGACAAGGCGGCGGGTTCCGCCCGCGACCGCGGCCCGGATCGGACCGTACGCGGCGGGCAGGGCCGGTGGGGCATCCCGGTCCACCGGCGACACCCACAGAACGCCGTCCGCCCCGACGCCGCTCGCAAGCTGATCGGCGAGCACCTCGTCGGCGGCGGAGAACATCCGCACGGCCGCACCATACTGCTCCAGCATGGTCGTAAGGACGAGCCCGATACCCAGTCCACCCTCGACGACGGCGAACCGGGAACCCGACAACGGCCCGGCCCCGGTGTTGTTCTCGGCCGCGGCGAAAGTCTCCGCGAGCGGGCGCGGTGACGGCAGTGCGACGACGTCGACGACGAACCGCCGCAGCGATGCAACACCTGGCTGCTCACGATCCGCATGCGCCAGTAGCCTGCCCGGGTCGATGTAAACGGTGTCGACGTCGACGGTGGAACCGATGTTCGTCACCACCCGCGCGTCCCTGTCGGGGACCGGGTCGTCGGCACAGTCACCGGCCTGGCCACCGGCCGGGTCGTCGACACAGTCACCGGCAAGGTCACCGGCCGGAGCAGGCACCACATCAGCGTTGGGACCTGGCCGGGTGACGATCCAGTCAACGATCCCACGGACGGTCCTGACCTGCGCCAGCTCCTCGACCATCGCATCGGCGAGATCCCAGGCGCCGGTCATGCCACCGCTGCCACCGGCCGAAGCGGTGCCGTCCCCCGCCGATCCGACGCGCGCTGTCAACGCCCCCAGAATCTCCATTCTCTTGATCGAATCAATACCCAGATCAGCCTCAAGATCCAAATCTGATTCCAGCATCTCCGGCGGATAACCCGTAGCCGCGCAGATCACATCCACAACCAGACCCAACACCGCAGGTGGATCCAGCACGGGCACCGCCGGTTGCACCGACGTCATCGGGGCCACCCCGGGGCCGCCCGCATCCGGTGGCCCCGCCTGGGCAGGTACCAGCGCCGGACGCCCCTGAACGGGGAGAGTGGGCGTGGGCACAGTCGGCACCCGGATCGGCTCCCGGGTGGACTCCGCGCCTTTCCGTTCTCCCACTCCGGCTGACGCACCGAGGTAGCCGAGCATGACATCGCGTTGCGCGGCGACCAGCTCCCGGGTGGCGCGCAGAAACTCAACCATGGTGGCGTCCATTGAGGCGTCCGAGGTGGCATTCGTGCCGGTCACGCCCATGCCCGTCACGCCCATGCCCGTCAC
>NZ_CAUVXO010000150.1:0-6561 GCF_963555865.1 Protofrankia sp. Cr1 | reverse complement strand
TCCCACCGGCGCGGATCCCACCGGCGGAGGCGCCATGGGGGGGAGCAGCGGCCGGGAACCCTGGATCGCCGGTGGGATGGGCTCATCGTCCGCCAGCCGGGTCAGCTCGTCCGCGGGCCGCAGCCCGCCGGCCAGATGCCGTCCATCGGATGTCCGCACCATGTGGCCGTCGACCAGCCAACCGGGTCGGCGTGGGCAGTTCGCGGCTGAGACCGTACGCACGTCCCGCCCGGCGAACAGCGGCGTCGTGTCCACGGCGACACCCGCAGCGGCAAGCTCAGCCAGCGCAAGCAGAAGCCGGCGGAGCCCGGGTTCGCCGGGAACGTCCGTGGCGAGCGCCGTATGCGGCCGGCCGGCGAGGATCCGGCCGATCAGCCCGGTGAGTACCCGCCCCGGCCCGACCTCAACGAAGATCCGCACACCGGCCGCATACATCGCCTCGATCTGGTCGACAAATCGGACCGGGCTCGCGACCTGACCGGCGAGCGTCTGTCGTACCGCGTCGGGCTCCGGCTCGTACGGCTGGGCGGTGACATTCGACCAGACCGGGACGCCCGGCTCGCCGACCGCAACCTTGTCCAGCTCCGCGCCGAACGTCTCGACCGCGCCCGCAACCACCGGGCTGTGGAACGCGCACGCCACCGGGATCCGCCGGGCCGTCAGCCCTGCGGCCGCAAGGCGTCCGACGGCGAGGTCGACCGCGCCCGTCGGACCGGAGATCACGGTCTGGTCCGGTGCGTTGTGGTTGGCGATCACAACGTCGGCCAGCTCCGTCCCAGCGGCGGCCAGGACCTCCTGGACACGCCCGGCCGCGGCGGACACCGCGGCCATCGCTCCCGGGTCGGCGGTCGGTGCGAAAGCGTCGGCCGCGCCGAGGATGGCCTCCGCCCGCGCCGCACTGAGCAACAGAAGATCATCAATGTGGATGGCCCCGGCCGCGCACAGGGCGACCAGCTCACCGTAGCTGTGGCCGCCGAGATGGTCAGGCCGGACACCGAGCCCGGTGAGGATCTCGTGCATGGCGAGCCCCGCCATCCCGAGAGTCGGCTGCGCCGTACGCGTATCGGTGATCGCCGCCTGCTGGGCGGCGGCATCGCCACGATTGAAGGCGGCCGGCGGGAACATCGCCGTCGCCCACTTCTCACCGCGTTCGAGCAGGTGACGCAGGCGTGGGAAGGCCACGAACAGATCCGCCAGCATCCCGGGCCGCTGGCTGCCCTGACCCGGGAAGAGAAAGGCGATCTTTCCGCCACCATCCGGACCGGAGACAGCCGTCTCGGCGTCGGCGCCGTGTTTGGCGCCGCTCTCGGCCCCGCTCTCGGCCTCAGCCGCAACGAAAATCCCCGCCTTCGGATCGTGCTCAAAAACCCGTGCACGTCTCACCAGGTCTGGAAGATCATCGAGGGTGGCCGCGACAAAGGCCACCTGGACGGCTCCACCGCGTCTGCGCGCGACCGTCGCGGCCAGATCACGCAACTTCCAGGGTTGTCCGGCGCCCTCGTTGATCCTGATCAGTTCGGCGAGTTTGTCCAGAGTGCGGCCGGCGGCAACCCGGTCGGTGCCCCGGACGACAAAAAGCTCCGCGGGCCAGGAGCCCAGCCCGTGGGCGGGCTCGGGCCCACCGTCGTAGGCGGAGAGCACCACGTGGAAGTTCGTCCCGCCGAACCCGAACGCGGACACACCGGCGTGCCGGCGTGACGCGGGTGCCGCCCACGGACGAGCCCCGGTGTCGAAGAAGAACGGGCTGGTTGCGGCGTCCCAGTAGGGATTGGGCTGGGTGAGGTTCAGCGTCGGCGGGCGCACCCCGGTTTCCAGCGCCTTCACCGTCTTGATCAGACCGGCCAGGCCGGCCGCACACTTGGTGTGCCCGATCTGGGACTTCACCGAACCGACCGCGCAGCTCGCCGGCGCCGCCCCGTGGGTGGTGAAGACCTCGGTCAGGCCGGCGAGCTCCGTCCGGTCACCGACGACCGTGCCGGTTGCATGCGCCTCGACCAGGCCGACGTCGGCCGGGGAGATGCCGGCTCGGGCGTATGCCCGTTGCATCGCCAGCACCTGGCCTGCCTTGCGCGGAGCGGTCAAGCCCAGCGCCCGGCCGTCGCTCGATCCGGCCACCGCCTTGATCACAGCATGGATGCGGTCACCGTCGCGTTCGGCGTCGGCAAGCCGTTTGAGCACGACGACGGCCACACCCTCGCCCAGGCTGATGCCGTCGGCGGCCGCATCGAAACTGCGGGACCGGCCGGTCGGTGACAGGGCCTGGACGGAGGAGAACAGCAGAAAGTCATGGACGCTGTTATGCGTGTCCACACCGCCGCAGAGCACGAGGTCGGAGGTGCCGGCCACCAGCTCCTTGCAGGCGGCGTCGAGTGCGGCCAGCGAGGACGCGCATGCCGCGTCCACCGTGTAGTTCACCCCACCGAGATCGAGGCGGTTGGCGATCCGGCCGGCGATGACGTTGGCGAGCAGACCGGGGAAGGAGTTCTCGTCCAGGGTGGGCAGGCGTTCGTCGAGCGCGGGCGGAACCGGCCCGACCACGCTCGGGTAGGTGGACCGGAAGCCGTACGCGGAGGCGAGGTCGGCGCCGGATTCGGCGCCGAACACCACTGACGTCCGCGACCGGTCGAACGGACGGTCGTCATATCCGGCGTCGCGCAGGGCCCGGGCAGCCACGGCCAGGGCCAGCAGCTGCCCGGGGTCGATACTGCTCAACGCCTTCGGTGGGATCCCGAAACTCAGCGCGTCGAACGGCAGCGGGGCCAGGAACCCACCCCACTTGGACGGCACCCGCCGCCCCGCGTCGCGCGGGCCCGTATCCGGGTCGTAGTAGAGATTCGGGTCCCAGCGGCTACCGGGCACCTCGGTGACCGCGTCCAGGCCGCCGACGATGTTGGCCCAGTACTCGTCCGCGTCGGCGGCACCCGGGAACACACAGGCCATCCCGACGACGGCGACATCCAGCGGACGGGCGACCTCGCGCACCTCATGCCACGCACCTGCCACGCCGGACGACCCGCCGCCGCCGACGGCACTCGTGTCGATACCGAGCGCAGCGACCCTGGCGGCCACGGCCTGGGTCGCGCCCTCGGTGACCTGGGTGTGCAGGGCGGCCACCGTGGTCCGTTCCGACCGCAGCGCCGCCACCTGCCCGATCATGAACATGCCCTCACGGCGCTGGGCCTCGGGGTCGACTGCGACCAGCCGCCCGCGTTCGCGACGCAACCCCTTGCTCGCGATCCGCAGCCGGCCGAGGTTAAGGCGTTCCAGCTCCTCCCACACCTGCGCGCGGGTCAACCCCCGCTGGAGCAGTTCGGCCTTGCGTTCGTCGAAGGCGCGGACGAAGTCCGACTGCACGCACCGGGTGGCGTGGCCCGGCGAGGTCTCCAGCAACACGGTGCCCTCGCAGTCCACCGCGGCCTGCTGGAACCCGGGCAGGATCGCCCCTGACTCAACCGCCTCGGCGGTGAACAGGTAGGCGGTGCCCATCAGGACCCCGATCCGGGCGCCGCGTTCGGCCAGCGGCGCCGCGGCTGCCGCAACCATGGCCGCGGACCGCGCATCGTGCACGCCGCCGGCGAACAGCACATGCACACCCTCGAAAAACTCGGTGCCGGCCTGTTGCCCGTCCTCGTTGGCCACCCGTTCGCCGTGGGCCAACAGCCCCGCGATCTGGCCCTCCCACAGCGGAAAGCTCGCGCGTGGGCCCACGTGGCCACCGCACTCGCGTCCCTCGAAGACGAACTTGCGGGCACCGTCGGCGAGGAATCGGCCGAGCAGACCCGGCGAGGGCACATGCAGGAAGGTGTCGATGCCGGCCGCCTCCAGCGGGGCCGACTGGGACGGACGCCCACCCGCGATCAACGCGCACGGCGGACGGACGGCGCTGACCGCCTCCAGCTGGGCGGAACGGATCTCCGGCGGGGCGAATCCGAGTATTCCGACACCCCACGGTGCACCGGCGAGCAGAGCGGCGGTCTCGTCCAACAGCGTCCGGGCCTCGGGCCCGCTCAGCAGAGCAAGGGCGAGAAACGGCAGGCCACCACCGTCGGCCACCGCCCTGGCGAACTGGGCCCGGTCGCTGACCCGCGTCATCGGCCCCTGCGCGACCGGAACGCGCAGACCCCGGTCGACCGCGAAGGGCGCGCCAGGGGCCAACGGGGCGAGCCGCGCGGCGGCGGTGAGATGCTCCCTGATCGCCTCCCGGACCGCTGCGACGACCCCGCCGGCGGTGATGTGACGATCAGCGAGCAGGGCCGCGAAGGCTCCGTCCTGGCCGACCGGCAGGAACTGCGCACGCAGGTCACGGGCACCCAGCCGGTTGGCGACAGCGGCCGTGTCAAGATCGTGACCATCAAGGTGGGCGACCGGCAGGTCCGGGCGGACGTAGACACGATGCCCGGCGATGACCGTGGTCTCGCTGCCGTCCATCGCCCGGATGGCGGCAGCCACATCGGTCCGCGGTTCCATCTCCCGGACCAGGGCGAGCTGGACGTCGAGCACGACCCCGTGCGCTCCGCCGGCAACCGCGGCTGCGGCGGTGTGCGGGCCGATCCCACCGGCGGCCCACACCGGGCGGTCCAGCTCGGCGTGCAGCAGATGCTGAAGCAGTGTGAACGTGGTCAGGTCACCGACCCGACCACCCGACTCACAACCCCGGGCGATCAGGCCGTCCGCGCCGGCCTCGACCGCCGCCCGCGCCTGTACAACCGAGGTGACCTCGACCAGGACGCGACGGCGACCCCCGGCGGAGGCGGTCACGACGTCCCACCGCGCCCCGGTCGAGCCGGCGACCGAGGCCCGGTCGGATGAAAGAAGGTCGGACGAAAGAACGACGGTGTCCACCGCGGCCGGCAGATCGCCCGGCGCGGTCGAGCAGCCGGCGGGAACCCGCACCCCGAACGGACCCCGGGCCCAGCGTGCCGTGTCGGCGAGCGCGGTGCGCGCGGCCGCCGCGTCGCGCCCCAGGTCGAGAACTCCGAGGCCACCGGCCCGGGTCACGGCGGCAGCCAATCTCGCGTCCGGCTCGGTGAACGGAGTGACGCCAATGACAAGGTCCCGTTCCCGGGCCTGCGGGTTTGGAGACGTGCTGATGCTCATTGGACAATCCCTCCTGACCCTCCGCCAACCCGTCGACGAGGCGCCGTGGGCGGAACACTGACAGTTGAGGGCGGAGGGTCACAGCGCGTTCTCGCCATGCCGCCCGCGCGGGTTGAGTTAAGAGCGACCGGACACAGACGGCAATCCGACGAACGGATGCAGGCGGCGGCGGCGCCGCCGGAACTCGCCGCATGAAAACACCCACGGCGCGCATTGCCACGGCCACTCTGGCCGTATCAGAACAAACCCGATGACCATGTACCTGTTCGCCATAAAGCCGTTGGCATAGAATTGATTTTACGATATCGACCATATCACACCATGAAAAGCAACGGAAAGCCATCGGAGGCACAACAAGCTTTGCCCACTGGACCCGCGCGAACATCCCGCAGCCGGGAAACGCCGACGGCTGTTTCCCGGCCAACCGGCATACGGCAGGTCCAACCGACGGAGAGCGCAACAGGTTAATAGGCGCAAAGAAACATCTCATTAGCCGGACTTTGCCCGATGGATACATCCACGAAAAGTTCACCCGGTAGCAAGAACCTATTTCAGGTCTTCTGACGGGCTCGCCACGCCCAGTCGGCCAAAGAGGAAACGATCATGCTTCTCTCCGTGTGCTCGGGGGGCGACGAGCTGCAGTCGGATCAGGCCCTAGGTCGCGACTCTCGACGATCGTCCCATCCGACACGACCAGCTGCTCGAACGAACCTTCGGTCTCGGTGATCCAAAACGCGCCACCGAGGGTCATGGGGTCAAGGTTACGCTGCACGGTAGCCCGGAAGCGGCGACGGCGGACGAGCACGACCCGCAGGGGTCCACGCCCGCCCAGCAGCGACCCCCACGCGACCGTGAACGGCACCGGCGGCCGGCGCCCCTCGACCGACGTGGTGCCCTGACGCCAGCCGAGAATCGGGGTGCGTTCGAGCGGATGATCGAGAACGTCCGAAAACGCATCCGCGGACCTGAGCCGCCAGTGCAGGAGTCCGACCGGCGAGCTCACCAGCTCGACTTCGACGCCGGAAAGCGGCAGCTCCATCCGGTCGAGCACCTGGTCCATTGCGCCACCTCCGCGCCGCGTCCGCAGAACCGGACGAAGCCGCCGGTCCTCCACCCGTCGCGAACGACACACCCCATCCCACGATCGGATGCCGTCGCCCAGCGCCGCGAGGACTATAATCCGGCCACGACCGCGGGTAGCGCATCCTCCATGCCGGGTGAGGAAGCAGCGACGGCAATGTCAGGGAACTCACGGCACCGGGCACCCGTACCCGGCCGGTACCCGTACCCGTACGCGGCCCGCAACCGGCACGCGAGGGCTACCGGCGCACAAGGGCAACCGGCACGCGAGGGCAACCGGCACGCGAGGGCGACTGTCACAGGAGGTGAAGCGCCCGGGCGCGCTGCACGGCATCGCGCCGGCGCGCCACGTCCAGCTTGCGGTAGATGCTCTTCAGGTGTGTC
>NZ_CAUVXO010000149.1:0-10846 GCF_963555865.1 Protofrankia sp. Cr1 | reverse complement strand
GGCTCGCCGCCGGCCCGCGTCCGGTATGTGGGTGAGCGGAAGGTCTCCTGCGCCTGCTCGGACGGTGCCTGCGGCGGGGTGGGCGGCAACGACCACCACTGCGCAAGGGCGGTGTGTGCCGCCCGGACGGTCTCGCCGGGGTCGACCATATCGTGCCCGACGAGCCCGGCGACGAGCTGTGTGGCGGTCGGGCGCCGCGCCGGGTTCTTGTCCAGCGTCCGGGCCAGCACCGCGCCCAGGGCCGGTGGCACACCGGTCAGGTCGGGGGCGGCGGTCATGATCTGGACGGCGATCGCTTCGGGGCGCTCGCCCCGGAACGGCTGGCGGCCGGTGGCGGCGAACGCGACGCACGCACCCCAGGCGAAGATGTCGGTCGGCGACCCGGCCCGCTCACCCCGTAGCTGTTCGGGTGCCATCCACACCAGGGTGCCGATGAGCACGCCGGTACGGGTGTGGCTGGTCGAGTCCGACGACCTCGCGATCCCGAAGTCGATGACCTTCGGGCCATCCCAGGTGACCAGGATGTTGGATGGTTTGAGGTCGCGGTGGACCACCCCGGCCGCGTGGATCGCGACCAGGGCGTCGGCGAGCCCGACCGCCAGCCCGTCGAGCAGGCGTCCGGTGAAGGGGCCGCGCTGGGCGACCGCCTCGGTCAGGCTGCGGCCCTCGACGTATTCGGTGGCCATCCACGGGCGTGGGCCGTCGGTGTCGGCGTCGATCACCGCGGCGACCGACATACCGCGCACCCGCGCGGCCGCGGTCACCTCGGTGCGGAACCGGTCGCGGAACTCGGGGTTGTCGGCGAGCCCCGGCGAGGGCACCTTGACCGCGACCGGCTTGTTGTCCGCGGCGAACCCGAGGTAGACGATGCCCATGCCGCCGGCGCCGATCCGGCTCTGTAGACGGTACGGACCGACCTCGCGCGGGTCGTCGTCCGACAACGGCTGGAGCACGTCTTTTCCTCCTCCTTGCCACCCGCCCGCCCGCTCGATTGGCGGATGGTGTCCCCGATTGTCCCTGATGCGTTCGCCCGTGCGTGGCAGCGCTGCTCCGGTGACGTCGGCTATGCGACATCCTCCATCCCGGGGGAAAAATTTTGTCTTGATTCCGGTCTGGAAGAATAGTATCTTGACGATCAAGAGGGTTTGACAAAAGGTTTATCGGTCTCTCCGAGAAGTTGGCCGCACGAGAAGAAGATCTTGTGGGACGTGGTCCCGACGAGGTGTGATCCAGGCGAGATGTACGCGGAAGGAGGGGCGGGATGTCGACCACACCTGCCGCGGTCCCCATGCGGGGTCGGATCTCCCTGGTCACGGGGAGTCGCGCCGTCGCACACCCGACGGTCGCACCGGACCGGGTGCTGGAGGTGCTGGGCCGCCACGTCCGTACCGACGGCTTCGACATCGTCCTCGACACTGCGCACAGCCGTGGCAGCTGGCTCGTGGATGCCCGTGACGGCCAGCGCTATCTGGACCTGTACAGTTTCTTCGCCTCGGCACCGCTGGGGGTCAATCCGCCGGAGCTGACCGGCGACCCCGATTTTCTCGCCGAGCTGACCGCCGCGGCGGTCAACAAGCCGGCCAACCCCGACATCGCCACCGCCGCCTACGCAGGGTTCGTCGAGACGTTCGTCCGGGTCCTCGGCGACCCGGAGCTGCCCCACCTGTTCTTCGTCGAGGGCGGAGCGCTCGCCGTCGAGAACGCCCTCAAGTGCGCGTTCGACTGGAAAAGCCGTCGCAACGCCCAGGCGGGGCGGTCGCCGTCGCTCGGGATGCGGGTGCTGCACCTGCGCCACGCCTTCCATGGACGCAGCGGCTACACCCTGTCGGTCACCAACACCGACCCGGTCAAGACCGACCGCTTCCCCACCTTCGACTGGCCGCGGATCGACACCCCGGCGGTCACCTACCCGCTGGACGACACCCGGCTGGGCGACCTCGCCGTGGCCGAGGCGGGCGCGCTCGCCCAGGCCGAGGCGGCGTTCGCCCGCCATCCACACGACATCGCCTGTTTCCTGGCCGAACCGATCCAGAGTGAGGGCGGCGACAACCATCTGCGGGCGGAGTTCCTCACCGCGATGGAACGTCTGTGTCACGTCCATGACGCGCTGTTCGTCCTCGACGAGGTCCAGACCGGGGTGGGGAGCACCGGGTCGGCCTGGGCCTACCAGCAGTTGGGCCTGCATCCCGACGTTGTCGCCTTCGGTAAGAAGGTGCAGGTCGGTGGGGTGATGGCAGGCCGGCGGGTGGACGAGGTGCCCGAGAACGTCTTCTGTGTAGCGGGAAGAATCAACTCGACCTGGGGTGGCGGGCTGGTCGACATGGTCCGCTCCCGGCGGATGCTGGAGATCATGGAAGCTGACGGATTGTTCACCCGGGCCGGCGAGCTCGGCGCTGACCTGCTGGCCGGCCTGTGGGAGCTGGCCCGGCGCCACCCGTCGCTGGTGACCAACCCGCGCGGGCGCGGCCTGCTGTGCGCGATCGACCTGCCCGCACCCGGAATCCGCGACGAGGTCGTGCGCCGGCTGCGCACCGAGGAGCATGTGCTGGTCCTGCCCGCTGGTCCGCGGGCACTGCGCTTCCGGCCCGCGTTGACCGTTTCGGCCACCGAGCTCTCCCTCGGCGTGGATGCCCTTGAGCGGGTACTGACCAGCGTCCCGGCCACGTGATGGGATCGGTGAGCCTGTCGACGAACCCCGCCCATCTTGACGAGGTCGTCGCGGAGATCGTGCTTGCGAGCCCCGCCGAACTGCTGGCTGCCTGCCGCATCGCCCGGGACGCCCAGCCCGGCTGGGCGGACGTGCCCGCACCCGTGCGCGGAGCCGTGATCGCGAACCTCGGGCGCCTGGTCGAGGACAACGCCGACGCGCTCGCCCGGCTGGTCACCCGCGAGGTCGGCAAGCCCCTGGCCGAGGCGCGCGGTGAGGTACAGGAGATCATCGACACCTGCCGGTTCTTCCTCGGCGAGGGCCGGCGTCTCTACGGCGAGACCGTGCCCTCGGAGCTGCCCGACAAGCAGCTGTTCACCTTCCGGGAACCGGTCGGTGTGATGGCAGTGATAACTGCGGGTAACTTTCCGGTGGCGGTTCCGGCGTGGTACATCGTCCCGGCGTTGCTGTGCGGCAACACCGTCGTGTGGAAGCCGGCGGTCTACGCGGCCGCGTGCGCGCAGGCGTTCACCGAGCTGGTTCACCATGCCGGGGTACCCGCCGGCGTGCTGGGCCTGGTGCCCGCCGAGGGGGTGGAAACGTTCACCGGCCTGGAGCGGGCGCTGGAGGCAGGGTGCGTCGACAAGGTCGGCTTCACCGGCTCGACCGAGGTCGGACGGATGATCGGCGAGCTGTGCGGCCGGCACCTGCAGACCCCCTGCCTGGAGCTGGGCGGGAAGAACCCGATGGTGGTCGCACCCGACGCGGATCTGGACGCCGCCGTCGCCGGCGCGGTGTTCTCCGGCTTCGGCACGGCCGGGCAGCGGTGCACGTCGCTGGGCACAGTGATCGTGCACGCGTCGTTGCACGACGAGTTCGTCCGCCGGTTCGTGACCGCGGTGCAGGCGGCGACGATCGGTGACCCCTTCGCGGACGTCCTCTACGGGCCGTTGCTCGATCGGCGGTTCGCCGCTGGTTTCGAACGCACCCTCGGGTTCATCTGTGATCATCATCGGGTTGCGGGGTCCTCGGCGGTCGGGCGGATCGACGCGGCCCGCCCGCGCAACGGGTTCGTCGGCGTTGCCGAGACCGGCCTGTACTACCATCCGGTGATCCTCGACGGTGTGCGTCCCGGGGATGAGGTGTTCGGTGAGGAGACGTTCGGCCCGATCGTCGGCGTCACCACCTACGGTCACCTCGACGAGGCGATAGAACTGGCCAACGCGCCCGGTTACGGCCTGTCTTCGTCGATCTACACCAATGACCCGGCGACGGTCTTCCGGTTCCGCCGCAGGATCAGCGCCGGCATGGTCAGCGTCAACAACTCGACGTCCGGGGCCGAGGCGCACCTGCCCTTCGGTGGCAACGGCCGGTCCGGTAACGGTTCCCGTCAGTCCGGACGCTGGGTGCTCGATCAGGTCACCCGGTGGCAGGCGGTCAACTGGGACTACTCCGGCCACCTGCAGAAGGCTCAGCTGGAAACCGGCATCCCCGCCGCGGACCTCACCTTCCGCCTTCCCGGCGGCTGAACTGCCGATCAGATAATGCGGATCCCGTCGGCGGCTGCCTGATACAGTCCATGATCGGCGCATGTTTGTTGGTCTGTACGCTTTTTGACCGGATAAGCGTACCCAGCGACAAACTAATGCTGATCTTCTGGACGGCCGATCTTCTGGACGGCCGGTCGTCAGCGGGCCCAGTGGGGGAGCAGCGCCGTGAGGTCGAGGTCGACCGGGAACGGCTCGGTGACGGTGAGCCGCTCGCCGCTACCGGCCACCGTGTAGGCGTCGCCGCGGCCGCGCCGGTAGGTCGTCACCCGCGGCGGGGACGGTTCGATCCGCCAGTAGTACGGAATGCCGAACTGGGCGTACAACGCCGGTCTGGTGGTGCGGTCCTCAACGTGGTTGCCGGGGGATTCGATCTCGATCGCGACGACGACCTCGGCGGGAGCGAACCAGTGCCGGCCCGGTTCGTCGCTGCGCACCACCATGAGGTCGGGGATGCGGGTGAGCTGCCGGCCGAACCGGATGTCCACGGCCATCGCAAGGGCGAACGGCTCGGTCGCGAGCGCGTCAAGCGCGGCGAAGAGTCGGGCGCTCAGGGCCTGGTGCAGGTTGGAAGCCGACGGCGACACGCTGAGCGCTCCGTCGGTCAGTTCGTAGCGGTGGTTGCTGACCGGCAGTTCGTCAAGGTAGTCGGTGGTCCACCCATCCGGCGGGATCGCGATCAGCGGCTCGCTCATCAGCGCGTCCTTCCGTCCATCTCCGTAACGCAAGTCTACGTCGGCGTGCGGACGGGAAGGCCCGCATCCCGGGCGGCCGCAGTCAGTCGGTGGTCATAGGTAACGAAGGCGGTCAGCGCCTCCGGGAGGTGGAGTGCGGCCGCGAGATGGATCGCGTCGACGGTACGGACATACGGATCAGCGACGATGCCGGCCTGGTCGAGCAACGGCCGCTCCAGCTCGACCTGGTCCAGTTGATCGACCAGTTCGACGGCGGTTGCGTGCAGCTGGGAGTCCTTCGGTGCTGCACGGCGTACGACCCGCGTCACTTCGGTGCGGGCCAGGGTGGTGGTTACGTGTGGATAGGCGGCATGAGCGGAAAGGAATGCCACAAGTGCCGGGTCTCGGGTTCGGTGACGAGCAGTTTGACCAGCGCGCAGGAGTCCAGGTAGATCATAGGTCGTCCTCGTCGCGCATGTCCGCAAGGATCTGGGACAACGGTGGAATCTCCGGACGCGCTGCCAACGGTTGCCAGCCGGCCAGACCGCCGCGACCAGGATGCAGGACTCCCGCGGCGATCAGTTCGTCCCTGGCCTTATGGGACGGTCCAGGGGGGACGAGGAGGGCGACCAGCCGTCCCCGTTCGGTAATCTCGACGGTTTGCCCATCCTTGATCTTCTCGATCACCCGGGCGGTGTTGTGTTGCAGTTCTCTGACTCCGACGCACACGACTATGACGCACATAATAGCCCTCAATGTGCGTCGAAGCCGAGGACCGAAGGTCCACCGGGCCGGTCCCGCGGGTACCATCATACCACTGCCAGATCATGTCCAAGCCAGGCCGCTCACACCCGGAGCGGCGGAGCGCCCTACGGCTCCACCCCCACAAACCCCGCCAGCTCAGCCAGCCCGCTCTGTTTCGCCCGCCGCACACTCGTCGCGTCACGCAGGTCCGTCAAGACATAATGCGCCAGCTGCTGGTGCTTCAACCATTCCGGCGTGAGCTGACGCACCCCCCTGGACCGTACGGATCGCGCTCGCATAGTCGCGGGTAGCGGTCTGGGCCTCTGCCACTGCCAAGAGATGTCGTGTCCACGTGGACATCGGCATCTTTTCGTTGTGCTTCACGTCTCGGGCAAGCTGGAGGGCATGGGGCGCATCACCAACCGTCATTGCATTCTCCGTTTCGTGGTTGTGGTCATGCAGGAGCACTACGGCACGGAGAAGTCCCAGGCGGCTAAGGATCACGAGTGGATACCCGCAGTCTCAGCTCTCAACATGGCGATCCTGACGAACGACACGGCGATGCGATTCGATGGGTTGATACGAAAGGCGATAGTTGAGTCGCGGGCGCGGTGCTTCGCCCTCGCCAGGCAGAACCTGACAGGCCCACAAATGGCTGATCGCATAATTGCCAATCGTGATGCAATTCTTTCCGCCGCGGGACTGTTGCCGGGCGCTCTTTGGGAACGATGTGAATCTGGTGTTGTGGCAGGAGCATCAGATTCACATCGTTAAGAGCCTGGTTTGAATCCTCTGTCCAGGCGAGCCCAAGATTCAAAACAGGCTCATGGAGCGCCTGTACCGTAACCAGCTACGGGGTCAGGTTGTGGTGACGGCCCGTAGAGGTGTCCATGCGTTGCCAGCCAGGGCGGTACGGATGGCGTGCATGGGTGGGATGGCGTGGAGCCGTTTGGCCAGCACATATCCGGGGTGCCGGCCACCCTTGGTGGTGCACCGGTCCTTGTTGGCGGCGATGCCGGCTGCGGCCTGTTCGAGGTAGGCGGCGCGGACCTGCTCGATCTCACCGCCGGTCAGGCAGGTGCGGCCCTCGGCCAGGGCAGCCCTGACGGCCGACCGGCCCGCACGCAGCACCTCGATCATCGCCGTCGCCCGTGCCTGGAGCCCGGGTTCGGCCTCGGCGACACCCCGAACCGAAGGGATCAGGTGCGCATTACACAGCTGGCGCGCGGTGAGGATCTCCTCGTGCGTGTCGTAGCCGGCGTAGTCGTCGCACACCAGGGTGCCGGTGTAACGGCTGAACAGGTCGAAGGCGTCGAAGGCGGCATGGCCCGGGTGTGCCCGGCGCCCAGCTGTGGACGGACGGCAGGCCACGGTCGTCGCGTACTGGACGGGTGCAGGGCCCGGATGACCTTCGCCGAGGAGCGGCCACAGTACGAAACCTCGCCACCCCCACCCCCACCCGCCTTGCGGTCGATGGGGAGCGACCGGCAGGGGCGGTCACCTTCCGCGAGCGTTCGGCGGCCCTGGACCCGCTGAGGCTGGTGCCACTGTGCCGCCGGCGAAGACCGTCGGTAGGCGCCGCTAGAGTTCAGGGAAGGGTAGGGCAAGAAAGGGGACCGATGGCTAGCGATTCCTTCGTCCATCTGCATGTTCACACCGAGTACTCGATGTTGGACGGTGCGGCCAAGGTCAATTCTCTGTGTGCCGAGGCGGCCCGTCTCGGGATGCCCGCGGTCGGCATGACCGATCATGGTAATATGTTCGGTTCCTACGAGTTTCAGCAAGCCGCGAAGAAATCCGGTGTCAAGCCGATCATCGGTATCGAGGCGTACATCGCGCCCGAATCGCGTTTCCACAAGAAGCCCATCTTCTGGGGCGAGGGCGGCCAGCGTAACGCCGACCCCGACGGGGAAGGCGGTGACGTTTCCGGTAGCGGCTCCTACACCCACATGACCATGCTCGCCGCCAATGCGACCGGCTTGCGGAACCTCTTTCGCCTCTCCAGCCTGGCGAGTCTCGACGGCTACTACCGCAAACCTCGGATGGATCGCGAGCTGATCTCCGAACACGCCGTCGGAATCATCGCGACAACGGGCTGTCCCTCCGGTGAGGTCCAGACCCGGCTGCGCCTGGGTCAGTTCGACAAGGCGCTGGAAGCGGCCGCGACCTTTCAGGACATCTTCGGCGCGGAGAACTATTTCCTTGAGCTGATGGACCACGGCCTGGCCATCGAACGCAGCGTGCGCGACGGACTCCTGCGAATCGCCCGGGAGCTGGACCTGGCGCCGCTCGCGACGAATGACAGCCACTACGTCACCAAGGACCAGGCGGACTCGCACAGCGCGCTGCTGTGTGTCGGCACCGGCAAGACACTCGACGACCCCAAGCGTTTCAAGTTCGACGGAGACGGCTACTACCTCAAAAGCCCCGACGAGATGCGGGAGCTGTGGGACGGCCAGGTTTCCGGTGCCTGCGACAGCACTCTGCTGATCGCCGAGCGGGTCGAACCGTATGACGACGTGTTCACCTTTGTCGACCGAATGCCACGCTTCCCCGTCCCCGCCGGGGAGGACCAGCTGTCGTGGTTGTACAAAGAGGTCGCCGCAGGAGTGGAGCACCGGTTCGGCGCCAACCCCTCGCAGGATGTCCGCGAGCGGATCGACTACGAACTCCGGATGATCGACCAGATGGGTTTTCCCGCCTACTTCCTCGTCGTCGCCGACATCTGCCGGGAGGCACGCGACAAGGGCATCCGGGTGGGGCCGGGACGCGGCTCGGCCACCGGTTCGATGGTCGCCTACGTCCTGGGGATCACCGAGCTCGACCCGATCGAACACAAACTGATCTTCGAGCGGTTCCTGAACCCCGAACGGGTCACCCCTCCCGACGTCGACCTGGACTTCGACGAACGCCGTCGCGGCGACATGATCCGTTACGTGACGGAGAAATACGGTGAGGAGAAGGTCTGCCAGATCCTCACCTTCGGCACCATCAAGGCAAAGGCTGCGATCAAGGACTCCTGCCGCGTCCTGGGCTACCCCTACTCCCTCGGCGACCGCATCACCAAGGCAATGCCGCCGGACGTGTTCGGCAAGGGCATCCCGCTGTCGGGCATCACCGATCCCCAACACGAGCGGTACAGCGAGGCGGCGGAGGTTCGCGGCCTCTACGAAACCGATCAGGAGGTCCGGAAGGTCATCGACACGGCCCGCGGGTTGGAAGGGCTCACCCGTGGAACCGGCGTGCACGCCGCCGGGGTCATTCTCTGCTCCGAACCGTTGCTGAATGTTCTGCCGATTCACCGGCGCGACGCCGACGGTGCCATCATCACGGGCTTCCCGTTCCCGCAGTGCGAGGACATGGGCCTGCTGAAAATGGACTTCCTGGGCCTGCGGAACCTCACCGTCATCGACGACGCGATCCGCAACATCCGCCAGAACCGCGGAATCGACCTCGACCTCCAGACCCTTCCGCTGGCCGACGTCCCCACCTTCGAGCTACTGGCCCGCGGTGACACACTCGGGGTGTTCCAGCTTGACGGTGGCCCTATGCGCAGTCTGCTGCGTCTCATGGCGCCGACCACGTTCGAGGACATCGCGGCCGTGCTGGCTCTGTACCGACCGGGACCCATGGCGGCGAACTCGCACATCGAGTACGCCGACCGCAAGAACGGCCGCAAGCCCATCACACCCATCCACCCGGAACTGCGGGACGCACTCGAAAGCATCCTCGGCGACACCTACCATCTCGTCGTCTACCAGGAGCACGTGCTCGCCATCGCACGCGAGCTCGCCGGCTACAGCCTCGGTAAGGCCGACCTGCTGCGCCGCGCCATGGGGAAGAAGAAGAAGGAGATCCTGGACGCCAGCTATGCCGAGTTCATGGCGGGCATGGACGAAAAAGGTTACTCGAAGGTGGCCGCACAGGCGGTGTGGGACGTTCTGCTCCCGTTCTCCGGCTATGGCTTCAACAAGTCGCACACCGCCGGCTACGGTGTCGTCTCCTTCTGGACGGCTTATCTGAAGGCCAACTATCCAGCCGAGTTCATGGCCGCCCTGCTCACCTCCGTCGGCGACGACAAGGACAAGATGGCGGTATATCTGGCGGAGTGCCGCAAGATGGGGATCCGCGTGCTGCCGCCGGATGTCAACGACTCATCCCTGTATTTCACCCCGGTCGGCGTCGACGTCCGTTTCGGTCTGGGTGCCATTCGGAACGTCGGGGCACCGGTGGTCGACTCGATCAGGGTCACGCGGCAGAAGAAGGGCGCGTTCACCTCGTTCCCCGATTTCCTGGACAAGGTCGAGATCGGTGTCTGTAACAAACGTACCGTCGATTCCCTCATCAAGGCGGGCAGCTTCGATTCGCTCGGCCACACCCGCCGGGCGCTGGTGAGTGTCCACGAGGTCGCCATCGACGCCGTCGTCGGCCCTAAGCGGGCCGAGGCGTTCGGCCAGTATGGTCTGTTCGGAGATGGCGACGAGAACGAGGGCGAACCGGTGAAGATCGGTCTCAACCTCGATCTCAGTGCCGCGGAGTGGCCGCGCCCTGAACTCCTCGCGCAGGAACGCGAGATGCTCGGCCTCTACGTTTCCAGCCATCCGCTGGAGGGCGCCGAAAAGATCCTGGAACGCAATCGGGACATCTCAATCGTTGATCTTCTTGACAGTGGCCGAAGCGAGGGCGCTGTCCGCATAGCGGGCGTGATCGCGAAGGTCGATCGGCGGGTTAACAAGACCAGCGGCAGCCTCTGGGCCATCCTCACCCTTGAGGATCTCGACGCCGCCGTGGAGGTTCTGTTCTTCCCGAAGAGCTATGAAATCCACGGCACTGAGCTGGTGCCCGACGCCGTCGTCTCCGTGCGGGGCAGGCTCAATGAGCGCGACGGCGCCATCAGTATCTTCGGACAGGATCTCACCACGCTCGACGTGTCGAGTGTCAGTGCGGACGCGGAGCCGCCTGTTGTCCTCACGGTACCCACTCACAAGGTGACCCCGGACCTCGTCAACAACCTCAAGCACATCCTGACCACCCATCCCGGCAGCACCCCCGTGCACCTGCGGCTGCAGAGCCCGCGGCGGACCTCCCTGCTCAAGCTCGGACCCGAGGTCGACACGACCGGAGCCTTCTGGGGAGACATCAAGAGCCTCCTCGGCGCGAAGGCCGTCGCCTCGTGACCGCGAACTGACGAGACGGCCCTCACGCAGTCGTTCAGCCACTGGGTCGCCCGGACC
>NZ_CAUVXO010000148.1:10829-12621 GCF_963555865.1 Protofrankia sp. Cr1 | reverse complement strand
TTGAACAGCAGCACCGCAAGGTCGAGCACAAACAGCAGCAGATAAATCAGCACGCAGAGGAGGAGTGCCGCCGCGTTACCACCGAGCACGGACAACAGTGCCCGCTGGAAGTTGAGAATGCCCTCGGGCTTCGGTTGAAGGCGTATGTTGTCCGCCGTCTGTCTGGCGGCCTCAACGTCGATCTCCTGAATCTTCGCGGGTTTGTTCGCCTGGGCGGTACCGAGGGTGTCCGCTACCAGATTCTGCCGGGCGAGCGCCCTAGTGTAGTCACCGTACAGCAGCTTGTAGGTGTCACCCGTGCCGCTGAGGCCCGTAGCTCCGGCACCCTTGCGCTCGTTCTGGGCCGCACCGTCAGCGGCGGCGACGGCCCGTTGTGCGTCCTGAAGGTCCTTCTCATCCTTTGCGATCTCCACATCGAGATCCGTACGGAGCTGCTGCCTGCGCTGTTCGACCGCAGCGTTGAGCTCCCTGACGTGGTTACCGCTCTGCCGGCTGAGCTCTCCGGTGATTTCGGCATTGAACATCTTCAGGATCAACGGATCAGTCAGTACAACCGCCGTGAGCATTGTGATCACTACCCGGCCGGCGTATCCGGGGATCTTCGTCTTGCCGAGGGACGGCGCATCGTCGTTGTCCAGATCCTGGAGGTTCACGCTCACCTGGGAGAGCAGGAACCGGTCATAGAGGATAACGGCTGTCGCGACAAGTAGCCCGACGAGCACCCCTGGGAAGAACCCGCCGCCAGTCGCGATCATCAGAAAGAACGCGCAACCAACCGTGGCGTAAACCCCGTAGATCACCATGAACAGAGCCGCGCAGACATACCGAGCCCGGTCGATGAACTCGGTAGCGTGATCCGGGTCTATTCCGGCGAGGCCGAGTAACCGGTCGGTGAGGCGGCCACGCCTGCGCTCGTACCTCACGGCACGAGCCCGTGAGCAGCCTCGACCTCCCAGACATACCACAACGCCAAGATCAGGATGTTTTCGCATAATTCCTGAGAGGTCAGGCTGGTCCTCATATGTAACTCCCCCGCCACCGTGCTCGATGCCCGAAGGCGACGCCCCGATGTGAACTCTGTACCTACGCGGAACTGCGGTCAGGCGGGTGCGCGGACCGGTAGGCCCTGCTCACCGGCCACGGAAGCCAGCCGGCGGTCATAGGTGACGAAGCCGTCCAGGCCATCCCGCATGAGCAGGGCCGTGGCGAGATGGATGGCGTCCAGCGAACGTAGCCCGGCGCCCGGAAGCCGGCTGGCCGTCTCGATGACAGCGTGGACGATGTCCACCCGTCCGATCCGGGTAAGCAGCAGGTCTGCGCCCGCCAGCAACGAGGGATCCTCGCGTAGCACGGCGCGGCGGGTTTCCACGACCAGAAGCACGCTGGAGACCAGCGGCATCCCACGCCGGGTGGTGAGGAAATCCCGCAGCGCAGCCGTCTCCTGTTCGGCGCGAACCAACTTCACGAAGGCCGACGTGTCAAGATAGATCACCAGCGCTCTTCGTCCCGCAGCTGCCCCACGACGGCGGACAACGGTCGGGCGCCGACAGGCGCGGCGGGCGGCGGTAGGAGGTCCAGAATGCTCCCGACCGCGGGCTCGTACTGGCCGGCAGCGGCAAGCCGGTCCAACGGCGCGCTGGGGTCGGCGGGCACCAGGTAGGCCACCAGGACGCCCCGGTCGGTCACCGCAACCCGTTGGCCGCTTGCGGCCAGGGCCACATAGCGGGACGCGTATTGACGCAGCTCACGAATACCGATCGATTCCATACCTCAAGGTAGCACTCATGTGCTA
>NZ_CAUVXO010000148.1:10129-10621 GCF_963555865.1 Protofrankia sp. Cr1 | reverse complement strand
CAAGGAAGCGGCCCGGCGGGTCACTCCCCGGCCCTGAACTCGCTGATGCCGATCACATTCGACTGTGCGTGCACGCACCGGTAGATCATGGCCTTGTCCGCCGGGGAGGCGAACGTGATGTCGTAACGCAGCGGATACACGCGGCTGGCCTCGGTAGTGTTGTGATCACGTACCTCCTGGACGGCCTGGCCGGCGGTGGGGCACGCAGCGCGGACCGCCTCCTTCTGCGCGTCCGTGGCGGTGGCCGTGAAATAGACCACGGCCTCGATCCGAGGTGACGGTCCGGCGACCGCGACATACACGCCGAAGGCGGTCAGAGCGGCGAACGCCAACCCGCCGAGCACCACCCAGCGCCGGTGGCGTCGATCGGTGAGGGTCCGGCGCAGCCCCGCCGTCACCGACTCGGGCGGGCGTCGGACCCGTGCCGGTGGGGCGGTGTCCGCAACGTCGCTCACGGTCGGGAACCTTCCCTCGGACGAGATCTCACAGCGC
>NZ_CAUVXO010000148.1:7625-9680 GCF_963555865.1 Protofrankia sp. Cr1 | reverse complement strand
GTCTGACCGGGCCACCACCAGTACGGCGTGCCCCTAACCTAGCTGTTGCGGCGAGGCCTTAAGGTAAGCGGTCTTGCCCACGCGAACGCGAGGGATGTTCATCACACCCGACCTGTCCACACCGGCCAGGGACGACGTGATCATGGGGGGGTCCCAGCGGATCGCGAAGCGATCCGTGGAGTCCGTCTCCTCGCGTCGCCGCAGGCCCCAAGAAACCCCGGAGAGACCGTGCCCTCCCGTATCGAGGACTACGCGGTGATAGGCGACACACATTCGGCCGCGCTGGTCTCCAGGGACGGTTCGATTGACTGGCTGTGCCTACCGCGGTTCGACTCGACCGCCTGTTTCGCCGCCCTGCTCGGCGACAACGACTCCGGCCACTGGAAGATCGCGCCGGTCGATCCCGTGCTCGCGGTGAGCCGCCGCTACCGGGGTGACACCCTCGTCCTGGAAACCGACATGACCACGGCGAACGGAACCGTGCGCATCGTCGACGCCATGTACCCGCGCTCAGGCGAGCACATCGTGCTGAGGCTGGTCGAGGGCGTCGAAGGCACCGTGCGGATGCGCAGCGAGACCCGCATCCGGTTCGACTACGGCTCGATCGTCCCCTGGGTGCGACGGCTGGACGATCACACAATGATCGCGGTCGCCGGGCCGGACGCGGTGACGTTGCGTACAACCGCGCCGATGGAGGGCCACGACATGGCCACCTTCGCGGAGTTCGCGGTGTCCGCCGGCCAGTCCGTGCCGTTCTCCCTGACCTGGTGTCCCTCACACCGTCGCGCACCCACCCAGATCGACGTCCGCCGGGCGATCGATCTCACCGAGTCGTGGTGGGCGGAGTGGATGGCCGGCTGCACCTACGACGGACAGTGGCAGGAGGCCGTCCGGCGGTCCCTGATCACCCTCAAGGCGCTGACGTACGCCCCCACCGGCGGCATCGTCGCGGCGGTCACCACATCCCTGCCGGAGATGATCGGTGGCGTCCGCAACTGGGACTACCGCTACTGCTGGTTGCGCGACGCCACCATCACCCTGCTCGCTCTGCTCGATGCCGGCTTCACCAGCGAGGCCACCGCGTGGCGGGAATGGCTGCTGCGCGCGGTGGCCGGTGACCCCTCCCGGGTCCAGATCATGTACGGGGTCGGCGGTGAACGCCGGCTCACCGAGTACGAAGTGCCGTGGCTGCCCGGCTACGAGGGTTCGTCGCCCGTACGGGTCGGCAACGGCGCCGTCGAACAGTTCCAGCTCGACGTCTACGGCGAGGTACTGGACGCGCTGCATGTGGCCCGGATGGCGACCGAGGTGGACGGCCGCGACGACTCCTGGGCCCTGCAGTCCAAGCTGATGGACTTCCTGGAGACCGGATGGCGTAAGCCTGACGAGGGCATCTGGGAGGTCCGAGGGCCGCGGCGGGACTTCGTCCACTCCAAGGTCATGGCCTGGGTGGCGGCCGACCGGGCGATCAAGGGCATCACCGAGTCGGGCCTGCCCGGCCCGTTGGACCGCTGGACGGCGCTGCGAGCCGAGATCCACAACGAGGTCTGCATCCGGGGCTTCGACCCCGACCGCAACACCTTCACGCAGTTCTACGGCTCCACCGAGCTGGACGCCGCCCTGCTGTACATGCCGCTGGTCGGCTTCCTGCCCGCGACGGATCCGCGGGTCGTCGGCACGGTGAGCGCCATCGAACGTGAGCTCATGCAGGACGGCTTCGTACTGCGCTACCCGACCGCCGAGGACGGTGCCGTGGACGGGCTGCCCGCTGGTGAGGGCGCCTTCCTGGCCTGCACCTTCTGGCTCGCCGACAACTACGCGCTGTCGGGGCGGGTGCGCGAGGCCCAGGAGCTGTTCGAACGGCTGCTGGCCCTGCGTAACGACGTGGGGCTGCTGGCGGAAGAGTACGACCCGCGGCTGGGGCGCATGGTCGGCAACTTCCCGCAGGCGTTCAGTCATGTGCCGCTGGTCAACACCGCGCGGACGCTGACCGATGCGCTCCGGGGCATGCCGCGCTCCCGAACCGACCGGGCCTACCCACCCGGCCACTTCTTC
>NZ_CAUVXO010000148.1:1190-7140 GCF_963555865.1 Protofrankia sp. Cr1 | reverse complement strand
AGAGGGCGTCGGGTAGGAGGCCGCTACCCAACGGCGTTCGAGGGGATCCACGCAGGGACGGGACCGACCCCCGCCCACGTCCCCCGATACTGGGGGCAGGCCACACCAATGGTGGCAAACAACCAGAGGGGGCAGGACACGTGGCGGGTCGGGTCGCGGTCATCGGCGGTGGGATCGTGGGCTTGGCGGTGGCCCGACGGATCGGACAGATCGATCCGGGCGCCACCGTCACGGTCTTCGAGAAGGAACACGACGTCGCCCGGCATCAGACCGGGCACAACAGCGGGGTGGTCCACGCCGGGCTCTACTACCAGCCCGGCTCGCTGAAGGCGACACTGTGCCGACGCGGTGTCGCGCTGCTCAAGGAGTACTGCGCCGCCCACCGCATCCGCTACGACGAGTGCGGGAAGATCGTCGTAGCGGTTGACACCAGCGAGCTGGGCAGGCTCGCCGACATCGCCGACCGCGCCCACGCCAACGGCGTCCCGGACACGACCATGCTGGACCCGGCCGGCCTGCGCCGCTACGAACCGCATGCCCGTGGGGTGGCCGCGCTGTACTCCCCCACGACCGCGATCGTGGACTACCCGGCCGTGGCCCGGGCGCTGCGGGACGACATCCTGGACGCGGGCGGGTCGGTCCGTACAGGTGCCGAGGTTGTGTCAGTCGAGGAACGCGGCGACGGCGTTCGGCTGGGTCTGCGGATCCGGGGAACGGCCCGGGTGACCCCCAACGGCAGCCGCGCGACCACGTTGAAGGCCGGTGGCACGGTCACGGAGGTGACCGAGACGGCTGGGCCGTTCGACCTTCTCATCGCCTGCGCGGGGCTGCAGTCCGACCAGGTCGCGGCGTTCACCGGGGAAGATCCCTCACCGCAGATCATCCCATTTCGTGGCGACTACTGGCTGCTACGGCCGGAGCGTCGGGGGCTGGTGCGAGGACTGATCTATCCGGTACCGGACCCGCGGTACCCGTTTCTCGGCATCCATCTGACCAAACGGGTGGACGGCGAGATCCTGGTCGGCCCGAACGCGGTTCTGGCGACTGCCAGGGAAGGATACACGGCCCTGACCGTCGCGGGATCGGACCTGCGCGCGACGCTTGCCTGGCCTGGCTTCCACAAGATGGCCCGCACGCACTGGAAGACCGGAGCACGTGAGATCCTGCGGACGGCCAGCCGGCGCGCGTTCGTCGCGCAGGCCCGCCGGTACGTCCCGCAGCTACAGGCCGCTGACGTCGTGCGGGGGCCGGCCGGCGTACGCGCGCAGGCGGTCGCCCGGGACGGCAGCCTGGTGGACGACTTCGTGTTGTCGATCCGTGGACGGATTGTGCACGTCCGCAACGCGCCATCACCGGGCGCAACCGCGTCTTTGGCCATCGCCGAGCACATCGTCAGTAAGGTCGTCGCGGAACCGGCCGCGTGAACGCGGAGCCACGCAGGCGTGACGCCGCAACCACGACCTGACCCTAAAACGGCGCCTATGAGCCATTGGTCTATCATGACATTCCTGGTCACGTTACGTGATCAGGGGGGCAGTCAGGACGTCGACCGGTTACCGAATGTAAAGTGGTGATGGAGCCAGATGTTCCCTGTTCGTGGCAGACGCCGACGACTGCACCGGCGCCGAACGACGATGGCGGCCGGCATCGCCGTCGTCGGCCTATTGTCCACGCTCGCGGCGTGTCAGGACCCGACGACCCCGACAACCCCGACCGGCAGCCGCAGCCCGGAGGCCACCGGCGCGCCCGCGACACCGGCCCCGGGCGTCCCGACAACGCCCGTGCCGCCGGCTCAACCCGGGGTCACCGCGCCCGACTTCGCCACGTTCGCGAAGTGGAGCAATCCCGCGACGTGGGGCGGCAAGGTCCCCGCCGCGGGTGACGTCGTCACCGTCGCGGCCGGCAAACAGATACTCGTCGATGTCGACCTGCCCAAGCTGGGGGGCTTGGTGGTCAACGGCGACCTCGCGTTCGCGGACCGGCCGACGACCCTGCGCACGGCCTACGTCATGGTGCACGGACGGTTCTGGATGGGTAGCGAGAAGGCCCCGCTCACCAGCGCCATCAGGCTCATCCTCGACGGCCGCTCGACCGACAACACCATGGGTATGGGCGCGAACGTCCTGGGCTCGATGGGTGGCCGTATCGAGATCCACGGTCGGGATTCCGGGCGCACCTGGACAAAGCTGTCCCAGACGGCCAACGCCGGCGCCACGACCCTCGCGCTCATCGACCCCGTGTCGTGGCGTGCCGGTGATCTCATCGTCGTCGCATCCTCCGACCTCGACGTGAACCACAAGGAACGCGTCACGGTTTCCGGGGTTTCAGCGGACGGCAGGACGGTCACGATCAGCAAGCCGCTGATCCACAAGCACGCGTCGATCGTCACCACGCAGACCTCCGGCGGGCAGACCCGCTCGGTCGAGGAGCGGGCCGAAGTCGGCCTGCTGTCGCACAACATCGTGATCACCGGCCCCGATGACGCGGCGACGACGAAGTTCGGCGGCCACGTCATGATCATGTCCGGTGGCGCGCTGCGCATGTCGAACACCGAACTCATCCACATGGGTCAGCTCGGGGTGCTGGCCCGCTACCCGATCCACTGGCACTGGGCCGGCGACCAGAGCGCGTCGCTGGTGGACAGCATCAGCATCATCGACAGCTTCAACCGCATGGTCACCATCCACCGGACCAACAACGTGCACGTCAACGGGGTGGTGGCCGACGAGACCTACGGTGCCGGTTTCTTCCTCGAAGACCGCGTCGAGGAGGGCAACGTCCTCAGCAACAACCTGGTGATGGGCGTCCGGCAGGTCCCGGCGGGTAGCAAACCGCTACGCGCGTCCGACCAGATCCCGTCGGAATTCTGGATCACCGATCCGAACAACACGCTGAGCGGCAACTCCGCCGCCGGTGGTGACGGCGTGGGCATCTGGTACGACTTCGACATGAACGCGGTCGACGCCGGAAACGCCAGCGACGACGCGATCCACGACGCGGTCGACAAGCCGTTCGGTCTCAATCAGAACAGCACCGCCCACTCACACACCATCCACCCCTCCGATTTCCCGGCGGAGGGCGTGCCAGGTTCGGGAATCAGCGTGGAAGCCTACAACGGCGACTATGCCAAGCGTGGCACAATGATCAATCCGAACGTGTGGAAAAACGAGGGCTTCGGTCTGTGGATCGACGGCGCGCTCACGACCAACAATCCCACCGCCGCGAACAACAGCATTGCCCTCAACTGCCAGGACACCGCCGTCAACAACGGTCTGCTCATCGGCAACAACACCGCCAACAGCGGCAGTGAAACCGGGCACATCCAGGCGCTGATCCGCTTCTACCACGGCCAGTGCGACACGAACGGAACATGGCTCGCCAACTTCAAGCAGGGCGCCGGATCGGATCCCGGGCTTGCGGCCATCAGCGACATCGGCGCAAGCACGTGGGACGCCACCAACCGGGTGAAGAGCCTGAAGTTCTTCGGTGACGGCTACCGCACCCTGTTCGCCAGCAACAGCCCGTACTTCGAAGCCGCGGAGGCCGGTCACGCACACTGGTTCGCCGACCTCGACGGCTCGGTCAAGGGTGACGGCGTGCCGGCAATCATCGACAACAACTCCGCTCTGCTGCGGGCGCCGACAGACAAGACCATCTACAGCCGGGTCGGTCTGGACTACTTCCAGGGCGCGGACTTCGGTACCTGGAGCCCGCTCAACCGCGGCTTCATGCGCCTGCGCTTCGGCCTGGTCGAAGATCACTGGACGTGGAAGCGCGCCGACGGCGTCACCGCCTACAGCGGCACCGTCGGGGTGGTCGAAGGCCAGCGATACCAGCTGGCTCCTCCGTCCGGCGGAGCGCTCAGCTCGCTCGACTTCGACATCCACGGCACCGATCCCGGCTTTGTCGACCTGGTCATCCCCTGGTCGGGCACGTCCGCGCCCAAGGCCAGCTTCAAGTTCTGGGGGCAGGACGTTGCGGTGAAGATGGCCTCGAGCGTCGCCGGCATCGGCCAGGACGGTCAGTACTTCGTCTCCGGTGGAAACCTCTATCTGCGTATCCAGGTCGGCGGGACGGGCGTGGCCTTCGGCAACGGCGGCGATCTGCGCAGTCTGGCCAACGCGGACCAGTACTGGACCATCGGGTAACTCCACGAGGCAGCCCGCCGGTCGCGCGCGTCATGAATCCGTGCGCGCGACCGGCAACGGCGACGGGGCGTCGCTGATCGCGGCCAGCAGGGGAAGAATGTGCGCACACACCGCGGTGGGGACACCGTGCTCGGCGCCGATCCGAACCACCGCGCCGATCAGGGCCTCATGTTCCAGGGGACGGCCCGCCAACCGGTCGTAGAGCATCGACGTACCCGACCCGGCGGGCTGATTGCGCAGCCGGTCGATGGTCACCTCCGCCAGGTCGGCGGGAACGGCCGCACCGTCGGCGTGGGCGACGGCGACCGCTTCGCGCATGATGCTCACCGCGAGCCGGCCCACATCCGCTCGACGCAACACCTCCAGGCGCCGGCCGGTCAGCGCGGTCAGCGAATTCGCCGCGGTGTTGGCGGTCAGTTTCGTCCAGGCTGTGACGGCGAAGTCGTCCACCGGTCGCAGCAGCCCGGCACCGGGCAGGACCTCGGCGAAACGGTCGGCGAGAGCACCCGCCGGAACGTGCAGGAATCCGTAATTGTGGTGTTCGACCACGCCGGGCGCGACCGGCTCGGCGTTGATGTAGACGACCGTGGGGAGCACCCGGTCCGCGGGGACCACCGCCGCGACCCGCTCGGCGTGGCGGACGCCGTTCTGGGCCACCACGACGATGGTGTCCGGACCGACCAGATGCCTCAACCACGCGAGCGCCGCCGCATTCTGATGAACCTTCGTCGCCAGCAGCACCCAGTCGACCGGGTCGGCCTGCTCGGGTCTGGTCCAGACTGGCAGTTCGGCGCGGAACACCCCGTCCGGGCCCCGGACCACCAGCTCGTCGAACCGTCGACGCGCGCAGAGCTGCACGTCGGCCCCTGCGACCGCCGCTCGGGCGGCGAAGAACCCGCCGACCGCACCCACGCCGACGACAGCCAGCCGTCCCGCCATCAGTGCAGTGTTGCAGCGCGCCCGAGCCCGACGCGAGCGAACCGGTTGGGCCGGTGGCGTCATACACCGACGTTTCCATCTGCTGAAATAGCAGGCGTTGTCGATGCACCTGACCGGCCGAGGACGGCGTGACCATGCCACCTGACGCACCGCCGCCTGATCGCAAGGGCTTCGCCGTTGCCTCACACGGCGTGGTCATGGCCCGTGCGGCCGTCCTGTTCCGTGTCCTGATCGGCGTGCTGAGCCTCGCGCAGGTCGCGATCTGGTGGTCGTGGACCTGGGCACACCCGTGGACGCTCGCCGGTCCGCTCGCGGCCGCCGGCTGGACTGTGATCGTCGCGGTCCTCCTCGCCCGCAACGGCCTCGACCCACGCATCAGCTCCCTTGAGCTCGCGTTCGCCGGACCGCTGGCCTGCTTCGGCGCGCTGCTGGTCCCACCCGCGACCGTCGGAGACGCCTCCAACTGGGTCTACGTCACCGTGGGCGGGGTCACCGTGACGGCGGCGTGGTGCCTGCCGGTGCGGGCCGCCGTGCCAGCCGTCGCGAGCGTCGCGGCAGCCTACTGGGCCGGTGCGGCCATGGTGGGGCCGTCGGGTCCGGCCCCCGGCGTGCCGGTGCGCTCCGTGGTGCTGCTCGCGGTCATCACGACAGTCTGGGCGCTTGCTGTGCGCACATGCCGCGCTCACGCAGCCGACGCCGACATCGACCTCGTCGCGGCGGTACGCCGGTTCCGGATCGCCACGATCACCCAATCCCGGACGCAGGACCGCCGGGAACAGGAACGCATCGTTCACGACACGCTCGTCAACACCCTCACCGGAATCGCGATGAACGGCGCGCAACCCCTTGATCCGGTCACGCCT
>NZ_CAUVXO010000148.1:0-573 GCF_963555865.1 Protofrankia sp. Cr1 | reverse complement strand
GCGCTGGCCCACGACAGCGGCCGGCTCATCCGCACCGGCCACGAGACCGGGCTGGCCCGCGGCGTCGCCGTCTTCATCGTCTGCTGGCACGCGGCGATGGCGCTGCCCGCCGTCACCATGGCGCAGACCTACCGCTGGCCGCTGGTCTCGCTGGTGGTGTGGCTCGGGCTGGCCGCTCTTGCCGTCCGCACCGTCCCCGCCATGATCAGGCGAGGTCTACGGGGACGGGAGTCCGCCGGCCTGCTGGGCGCTGCGGCGCTCGCGGAGCTTCTGGTCGGCCTGACCTGCCGTGGGTACAACGTGGTCGGTTTCGCCAACTGGGCACTGCTCGGCGCCGGTTGGCTACTGGTTGCGACGGCGGTGAACCGCCCGACCCGCGAGGCCCTCCTCGGCGCCACCACGGTGACGGTTCTGGCCACCGTGCTCGCCCTGCGCGAGGTCGGCCCGGTGCCGCTTGCATTGGCGCGGCTGGTCGCGGTGACCTGGGGTCTGTGGGTGCCGGCGCTGGCGGTCACGGTGATCCGCCGCGCCATGGCCGCAGCCGGCCCGACCGTTGCGCGGACCGTGGCGACC
>NZ_CAUVXO010000147.1:8619-12098 GCF_963555865.1 Protofrankia sp. Cr1 | reverse complement strand
GCAATCAACGGTTCGATGAAAGGGAAGGCAGATGAGTCACGACACGATAGCCCGCTGGCAGTTCGCCATCACCACGGTCTACCATTTTCTGTTCGTCCCGTTGACAATCGGACTGTCGCTGCTGGTCGCGGTCATGCAGACGGCGTGGAACCGGACCGGCCACATTGAATGGCTCCGCCTGACCCGCTTCTGGGGAAAGCTGATGCTCATCAATTTTGCGATGGGGGTGGTCACGGGAATAGTCCAGGAGTTCCAGTTCGGAATGAACTGGTCGGACTACTCGCGCTTTGTCGGCGACGTCTTCGGCGCGCCGTTGGCCATGGAGGCGTTGATCGCGTTCTTCCTGGAGTCCACTTTCCTCGGTTTGTGGATCTTCGGGTGGGACCGGCTCTCCAAGAACGTCCACCTCGCCACCATCTGGCTGGCGTCGCTGGGAACGGTGATCAGCGCCTATTTCATCCTGGCGGCAAACTCGTGGATGCAGCATCCGGTCGGTTACCGAATCAACCCCGACACCGGGCACGCGCAGCTCACCTCGATCTGGGCGGTGCTCACGAACCCGACGCAGCTGGTCACCTTCCCGCACGTGCTGGCGGCTTCGCTGCTGACCGGTGGGGCCGTGGTGGTCGGGCTGTCCTGCTGGCACCTGCGGCGGGGCCACCAGGTGGAGCTGCACCGGCGGGCCGTGCACCTGGGCCTGGTCGTCTGCGCCGTCGCGTCGGTCGGGGTAATGATCTCCGGGCACTTCCAGGGGCAGGTCATGACCCGCCAGCAGCCGATGAAGATGGCCTCCGCCGAGGCGCTGTGGGACACCGAACGCGGGGCGGGGCTTTCGCTGTTCGCCTACGGTGACGTCTCGCACGGCGAGAACAAGATCGACATCAAGGTGCCGTACCTGCTGTCCTTCATGGCCACCAACACGTTCTCCGGGACGGTCCGGGGCGTCAACGACCTGCAGGCCGCCGAGGTCGCGAGGTACGGCCCGGGTGACTACACCCCGGTGATGGGCGTCACCTTCTGGAACTTCCGCGCCATGATGGGGCTCGGTGCGGCCTACTTCAGCCTTGCCCTGCTCGGGCTGCTGCGGATGCGCGGCGGCCACCTGCCCGGCGGACGCTATCTCCTGCTCGCATTCGTGTGGGCCTCGGCCCTGCCGTATCTGGCGAACACCGCCGGCTGGATCTTCACCGAGATGGGCCGCCAGCCGTGGGTCGTGTTCGGCCTGTTGCGCACATCCGACGCCGTGTCGCCCGGGGTCTCCACGACAGCGGTGATCGCGACTCTGGCCGGCTTCACGGTCATCTACGGAGCGTTGGCAGCCGTCGCGCTGCAGTTGTTCCTGCGCCACGGGCGGCACGAGATACCAGCCCTGAACCCGAACGTGACCATTGGCGGCCGATCCCGGCCTGGCGAGGCATTGCCGTCGCTCGCCTACTGACATCCCAGGACCGCTGACCGTAGAGCCGCCGGGCACGCGAGACAAGCGATGATCGCGTGCCCGGCGGCCGGGTAGGAGTAGGGCGATGCTTGAGGAGTTCTGGTTCGTACTGGTTGCCGTCCTGTGGGTCGGCTTCTTCGTCCTGGAAGGCTTCGACTTCGGCGTGGCCGCGTTGCTGCCGGTAGTCGGCGGGAGCGACGAGACCGACCGACGGGCGGTGCTCGGCACCATCGGCCCGGTGTGGGACGCCAACGAGGTCTGGCTGCTCACCGCGGGTGGGGCGATGTTCGCCGCATTCCCGGAGTGGTATGCGAGCCTGTTCAGCGGAATGTACCTTGCGCTGTTCCTCGTCCTGTTTTCATTGATCATCCGCGGGGTGTCCCTGGAGTACCGCGGCAAGGCCACCACCGCGGCCGGACGGGCCTGGTGCGACCGGGGGATCGTGATCGGCGGCGTGCTGCCGGCGCTGCTGTTCGGGGTCGCCTTCGCGAACATGGTGCGGGGCCTGGAGATGACCCCCGACCATAACGTGACGAGTGGCTTTCTCTACCTGCTGAACCCCTACGCCCTACTGGGTGGGGTGACCATGCTGTTGCTGTGCGTTCTGCACGGCTCTGTGTTCCTGGCGCTCAAGACCCGCGGCGCGGTACGCGATCGCGCCCGTCTGGTGACCCGGAGCCTGGCCGTGCCGACGCTGGTCGCCTTTGCCGCCCTTGTTGTGTGGACGGTCACGATCCGTGGTGGAATCGCCTCGGCGGCAGTCGCGGCCACGGCTCTGCTCGCGTTGGGTTCTGCCGTTCTGGCCTGGTTCGGCGAACGGGACGGCTTGGCGTTCGCCGGCACCGCCGGTGCGATCGCCCTGCTGGTGGCAAGCTGGTTCGCCGCCCTGTTCCCGGATGTGCTGCCGGCCCGCGGCACGCCCGGGAACAGTCTGACCATCAGCGCCGCGGCGTCCGGGGCCTACACACTCACCGTTATGACATGGGTGGCGGTTCTGTTCACCCCGGTAGTACTCGGCTACCAGGCGTGGTCGTACTGGGTCTTCCGACGGCGGCTGGTCGGGGCGGATCTGGCGGGATCCCATGAGACCGGTTGATCCACGGCTGCTGCGCACCGTGCCGGCCCTGCGCCGCTACCTGGTGCGGTTCGGGGCGCTCGCGGTCGCGTCGGGGGTCCTGGTGGTGATCCAGACAACGGTGTTGGCTGACATCGTGGTCACGGGTCAGGTCGTGGTCACGGATCCGACGGCCCTGGTCGGGCGGCACAGCGGCGCCTGGGACGGCGCCCGGATCGGGGCCGGAACCGGGATCGGGGTCGCGGTTCTCATCGCGGTGGTCGCCGCCCGGTCGGTGGTGGTCTGGTTGTCCGAGCGGACCGCGCAGCGGACCGCCCCGGCGGTCTCGGCGGATCTGCGTGCCGCCATGCTCGGGGCGGTCGTGGAACAGCTGGCCGTCGAGCAGGCGTCCGGCGAGCAGGCGTCCGGCGAGCAGGCGTCCGGCGAACATGGCGGCGGTGGGCGGGACCGGGACGGCGGATCGGGGGCGCTCGCGGTCACCGCGGGCGCCGGCCTCGACGGTATGGACGCCTACCTCACCCGCTTTCTACCGGCCCTGGTCACGGTGGTGGTCGTCCCGCCGTTCCTGCTCGTCCGCATCGCCGGTGCGGACCTCACATCCGCGATCATGCTCGCCGTCGCCCTCCCACTGGTACCGATCTTCATGGTGCTGGTGGGGCTCGCCACCCGGGCTCGGACCGACCAGCAGTGGGCGGTGCTCGGCCGGTTGTCCGGGCACTTCCTCGACATCGTCGAGGGCTTGCCGACATTGAAGATCTTCAATCGGGCGAAGGCTCAGGTGGAGGTGATCCGCCGGATCACCGATGCCTACCGGGAACAGACCATGGTGGCGTTGCGCTGGGCGTTCGTATCGTCGTTCGTTCTGGAGCTGCTGGCGACCCTGTCGGTGGCGCTGGTCGCGGTGTCGGTCGGACTTCGGTTGGTGTCGGGCTCACTCGACCTGCGTAGCGGGCTGGTCGCGCTGCT
>NZ_CAUVXO010000147.1:5702-8053 GCF_963555865.1 Protofrankia sp. Cr1 | reverse complement strand
ATCCGTCGCGGTGAGATCGTCGCGCTGGTCGGGCCGAGCGGCGCTGGTAAGAGCACGCTGCTGGCCCTGCTGCGTGGGGCGCTCATCCCGGCGCAGGGCCGGGTGTTGGTGGACGGCACCGATCTCGCCGCCCTTGACCCGGCCGGCTGGCGGGCCCGGATCGCCTGGCTGCCGCAGCGTCCCCATGCGGTCTGCGGTGGCACGGTCGCCGACGAGGTCCGGCTGGGACGGCCGGGCGCCGGTGCCGCCGAGGTCACCGCGGCGTTGGCCGCCGCGGGTGCGCCACCGGCGGGCCGTGCCGTGGGCGAGGACGGCGGGGAGCTGTCAGCCGGTGAGCTACGCCGGGTGGCGCTGGCCCGGGTACTGGTCCGCAACGCCGCGTTGGTCCTGCTCGACGAACCGGGGGAAAGCCTGGACGCCGCCGCGGAGGAGCATGTAGCCGCGGCGGTCGCGGCGCTGCGCGGACATGCCACGGTGGTACTCGTGGCGCACTCCGACGTGCTTGCCGGGGTCGCCGATCGGGTGATCACAATCTCGGCGGGACGGGTGACCGACGACCGCACGACGGTACCCACGCCGTTGTGCCCACCGGGCGTTCTCGTTGCAACACCCGTCGTCGTCCCGATTGCCATCGTCCCCGATCCTGTCCCTGCTGCCGCTGTCGGTGCTGTCGGTGCTGTCGGTGCTGTCGGTGCTGTCGGGGCCGCCGGTCTGTCGGGAGTGTTGCCACGGCGGGCGTTGGTGCTCTTCGCCTCGGCGTGGCAACGGTTCGCGCTCGGCATCCTCGCCGGGGCGGTCGCCCTGGGGTGCGGCATCGGCCTGACCGCCACCTCGGCCTGGCTGATCGTCCGGGCGGCGCAGCACCCACCGGTGCTCACGCTGATGGTAGCGGTCGTCGCCGTACGTGCCTTTGGGCTCGGCCGGCCGGCATTTCGCTACGTTGAGAGGCTTGCCAGTCACGACGCGGCCCTGCGCGGGCTGGCGCAGCTGCGTGCGGAGGTGTTCGCGCGGCTGGTCCCGCTCGCTCCCGCGGGTCTTGGTAGCCATCGGCGCGGGGACCTGCTGCGCCGTTTCACCGCGGACGTCGACGGGGTCGGGGAGTCGCTGCTGCGGGGTGTGGGCCCGGCTGTGTCCGCGGCGCTTGTCTGTGCCGGGGCGGCGATCGGTGTCGCGGTCGTGCTGCCGGCCGCGGGCGCCGTCCTGGCGGTCGGTCTCGCCGTGGCCGCGGTGATCGCCGGGCCGGTGACCGCCCGCCGTACCCGTGGGACGGTCACCGCCACCGCGCTGGCGCGGGCGCGCAGGGACACCGAGATCGTCTCCCTGCTCGACGGTCTGGACGAGTTTGTCGCGTTCGGCGCGGTCCGGTCCCGGCTTGCGCTGCTGCGCCGCCGCGACGACGAGATCCTGCGGCTGGTCGGGCCGTGGCAGCGGTCACCGGCGTGGGGGACGGCGACCGGTTCCCTTGCCGCCGGCCTCACGCTGGCGGCCGTCAGCGTCGTCGGGGTGGACGCCGTGCACCGCGCGGCGCTGTCCCCGGTGATGCTCGGCGTGGTCGTGTTCACCACGATCGCCGCCTTCGAGCCGCTGGCAGGCCTGACCGGCGCCTTCGCGGCACTCGCCGAAGCCCGCCAGGCCGCGGGTCGTGTCTTCGCGGTCCTCGACCGCGAGCCGCCGGTCGGCGAGCCCGCTCGGCCCCGACCCCTGCCCGCCGGCCCACTCGACGTCCGCATGGCCGGCGTCCGCCTGCGGTACGGCCCGCACGGCCCGCTGGTGCTCGACGGCTTCAATCTGTACCTACCGGCCGGCAGCCGGGTCGCGCTCGTCGGGGCCAGCGGCGTGGGCAAGAGCAGCGTCGTCGACCTGCTGCTGCGCTTCCGTGACCCTGTGGCGGGCCGGGTCGAGGTCGGTGGGGTGGACCTGCGGCACGTCGGAACCGACGAGCTGTATCGAAGTGTCACCGGGATGACACAGGATGCGCACGTGTTCGACGCGACGGTGCGGGAGAACCTGCTGATCGCGCGTCCCGGGGCGGCTGACGCGGAGCTCGCCGGCGTGCTCGCCCGGGTGGGGCTCGCCGACTGGGTCGCGGCCCTGCCGGACGGCCTGGTGACCCGGGTCGGGGCGGACGGCGAGCGGATGTCCGGCGGCCAGCGTCAACGGTTGCTGCTGGCCCGCGCGCTGCTCGCCGATCCACGGGTGCTCATCCTCGACGAACCGACCGCACACCTTGATCCGGTGACCGAGGCCGCGGTGATGCGCACGATCCTGGACGTGACCCGCGGCCGGACGCTCCTGCTCATCACTCACCGCACCAGCGGTTTCGACGAGCTGGACGCGGTCGTGACACTGGC
>NZ_CAUVXO010000147.1:3304-5301 GCF_963555865.1 Protofrankia sp. Cr1 | reverse complement strand
GGACCCGCCGCAGACGCCCTAGGCGTCCTGATCCGGTACCCGGGTGCGGGCCGACCACGACAGTCGGGTGCCGGCGCCGGCGGGGGAGAACACGATGAACCTGCCCCCCAGCTCCTCGGCCCGGCTGCGCATATTGGCCAACCCACTGGAGTGGTTGCGCCCATCGGGATCCACGCCGCCGATCCCGTTGTCGATCACATCCACCCGGACTTCTCCGTCGGTGGACCAGACCGTCACGTGCACCTGCGTCGCCCGCGCATGCCGGGCGACGTTGGACAGGGCCTCCCGCAGGACGGCCACCAGATGCTCCCCGACAACGTCACAGACGGTTGAGTCCACGGCACCCTCGAACCGCAGGTGCGGGGTGAACCCGAGGGAGGAGGTGGCGTCGTCGACGATGTCGAGGAGCTGCCCACGCAGGCTCGGGAGGTTCTGGCGGCCGCGCCGGCGCAGTTGGAAGATGGTCGTCCTGATCTGCCCGATGGTCTCGTCCAGATCATCGATGTAGGAGGTGAGCCGTTCGGACTGCTGGTTGGTCGCCTCGGTCTGCGCGACCAGGCCCTGCAGCCCGATCGCCGTGGCGAAGATCCGCTGGATCACGTGATCGTGCAGGTCGCGGGCGATGCGGTCGCGTTCTTCCAGGACGGCTATCCGGTCACGGTCGGCGCGGGCCTGGGCCAGTTCGAGGGCCAGCGCGATATGCCCGGCGAATCCCGACGCCATGTCGATGTCGGCGTCGGTGAACAGCCGGCCGTCCGTACGCCGGCCGAGAACGAGCGCGCCGACACTGTCGCCCGAGGCGATGAGCGGAATGACCATCAGCGGGCCGCTGCGCCCGGCCAGCGGATCGGACGCGGGAACAACGGTGCCGACCAGCCCGTCGGGGTAGTCGCCGGTCGCGACCTGCACGATGAGTTCCTCGGGCGAGGATCGCGGCAGTAGAACGGCGGAGAAGTCGGCGTCGGCGACTTCCTGGGCTCTGCGCGCAATCAGCTCCAGTGGGTTCGGTGCCTCAGCTAGCAGATGGCGGGTGATGTCGGCGGACGCCTGCAACCAGCGTTGCCTGCGCTGGGACTCCTCGAAAAGACGTGCGTTCTCGATGGCGACACCGGCGCTTGCGGCGAGTGCCTGCACGAGCTCCTCGTCTTCCGCGGTGAAACGCGACGCGTTCTGTTTGTCCGTCAGGTAGAGATTGCCGAAGACCTTGGTTCCGATACGGATCGGAACGCCGAGGAAACTGTGCATGGGCGGGTGCCCGGCTGGGAAGCCGTCCGCCCGGCGATCGGTGGTGATGTCGTCGAGCCGCAGTGGGTAGGGTTCGCGGATGAGCAGGCCGAGGATGCCCTTGCCACGAGGAAGATCACCAATTCGGCGAACCATGCTCTCGTCGAAGCCGACATGGATGAACTGCTCGAGGTGCTGGTCGTGGGCGATCACGCCGAGTGCTCCGTAGCGGGCATCGACGAGATCACAGGCTGCTTCGACAATGCGGGTGAGCACGACGGACAGGCTCAGGTCGGAGGCAACCATGCGGTTTGCGCGCAACAGACCGCGTAAGCGACTCTGCGTCACGATCAGGTCCTTCGCCCGATCGACCCGATGGGTCACGAAATCGTCGCCGTATGGTTGCACGGCGTTCCCGCTTCCAGTTTCCGCGTCCATGACGATCTCAACGTATTACGGCCGGCGGCGGGTTGATCCGTCAGTCGGGCAACGTCGTGCGAATCATCTCGGCGGCCGCGGTAGGCGTCGGAGACGGCCTTGGCGACCCACCGGCTGCCGCGCTTCCGGGTGATTCTCTTCACCACCGATCGGATGCTCCACCGGATCCGCCGGCAGATTGTTAGTATCTGACGCCGGCGCGGAGTCGGCCGGCAATCATCGG
The DNA here is from genome assembly GCF_963555865.1 of Protofrankia sp. Cr1. Lineage (NCBI taxonomy): Bacteria > Bacillati > Actinomycetota > Actinomycetes > Frankiales > Frankiaceae > Protofrankia > Protofrankia sp. Cr1. The sequence goes on along the minus strand of NZ_CAUVXO010000147.1, from coordinate 3,416 downwards.
GGTAGGTTTCCGTGATCGGGCGATGATTCGCAAATCCGACTCAACGGAACATGTGAATGTCCACCGGTCGTGGCGAAAATAGTCGAGGGCGTGGGCCGGCGTGTTTCCAGTA
>NZ_CAUVXO010000147.1:0-3110 GCF_963555865.1 Protofrankia sp. Cr1 | reverse complement strand
GGTCCGGGTGACCCTCGCCGGCGGCCGCAGGCGGCAGGAGGAAGCGGGCGATGAGCGACTTCGTCGGAGCGGTCGACCAGGGCACCACGAGCACCCGTTTCATGATTTTTGATCATGATGGCAACGAGGTCGGGCGCCACCAACTGGAGCACCAGCAGATCCTGCCCTGCTCCGGATGGGTCGAGCACAACCCCGTGGAGATCTGGGAACGGACGGCGGTGGTCATCCAATCGGCGCTGGCCGGAGCCCACCTCAGGTCGTCCGACCTGGTGGCGCTCGGCGTCACCAACCAGCGGGAGACCACCGTCGTGTGGAACCCCCGTACCGGCCAGCCCTACTACAACGCGATCGTCTGGCAGGACACCCGAACCGACCGGCTCGCGTCGGCGCTGATCCGGGACGGCCGCGGGCAGATCATCCAGAGCAAGGCCGGGGTGCCGCCGGCGACCTACTTCTCCGCGGCCAAGATCCAGTGGATTCTCGACAACGTGGACGGGGTCCGCAGGGCGGCGGAGCAGGGTGAGGCGATCTTCGGGACCATGGACAGCTGGCTGCTGTGGAACCTCACCGGGGGTCCGCACGGCGGGGTGCACGTGACGGATGTGACCAACGCCAGCCGCACCATGCTGATGAACCTTCAGACCCTCGACTGGGACGACGAGCTGCTGTCGTTGTTCGACATCCCGCCCGCCATGCTCCCGACGATCCGGTCGTCATCCGAGCCGGCCGGCTACGGGACGACCACGCAGGCCGGGCCGCTGGGCGGCGAGGTGGCGTTGACCGCCGCGCTCGGGGACCAGCACGCCGCAACCGTCGGCCAGGTGTGCTTCGCCCCCGGCCAGGCCAAGAACACCTACGGCACCGGCAACTTTCTCCTGCTGAACACCGGAACGCGGGCCGTGTGGTCCGGTCACGGCCTGCTCACCACGGTCGGCTACCGGTTCGGTGACCAGGATCCCGTCTATGCGTTGGAAGGCTCGATCGCGGTCACGGGCTCGGCGGTGCAGTGGCTGCGGGACAATCTCGGCATCATCGCCAGCGCGGCGCAGAGTGAGGCGCTGGCCCGGCAGGTGCCCGACAGCGCCGGCCTCTACTTCGTCCCGGCCTTTTCGGGGTTGTTCGCGCCGTACTGGCGGTCGGACGCGCGCGGCGTGATCGTGGGCCTGTCGCGCTTCCACACCGGGGCACATCTGGCCCGCGCCGCACTGGAGGCGATCTGCTACGCCAGCCGCGACCTGGCCGAGGCGATGGGTCAGGACTCCGGTGTGGTGTTCGACGTCCTGCGGGTCGACGGCGGTGTGACAGCCAACGACCTGTGCATGCAGACGCAGGCGGACATCCTCGGGATCCCCGTCAGCCGACCTGTGATCGCGGAGACGACGGCCCTGGGCGCGGCCTACGCGGCCGGCCTCGCGGTGGGCTTCTGGCGGGACACCGACGAACTCGCCGCGCACTGGCGGGAGGACCGCCGGTGGGAACCCGAGTGGTCGGTCGACCGGCGCGAAAGCGGGTACGCGGGTTGGCGTAAGGCGGTTGAACGCACCCTGAACTGGGTGGATGTGGGCTGAGTCACCAACAGTATTTCCTGGACCGAGAAAGAGTGGACATTCACGCACCGCCCAACGGTCGGAATGAGTGGGCGGTGAAGGGGTGCTCGGCCGCCGCGGGAAGACGCCAGCCTACTCCGCCGGAAACGGTCCGCCCTATCGGTATGGCCCTGATAACAGAGTGACCCCGCCGACGGCGGCCCGTCCGAAACGCCGCCGTTACCGTGTTACCTCGCTGCCGAGTGCTGTTTGTTGTTTCGGTCACGCGTCGGGGTCGGCGGGATCCGGTGTGGATTGCATGCTAACGTCGATTATGTGTTGCCGCACGGAGCGGCCGGTCGGCAGCGTCATCATCCTGGTGCCGGCTTGGTATGCCGGTTGGATATGCTAGTTGGATATGCCGGCCGCTTCGTGCACACTCGCCCTGGAAGACGTAGGACTCCCGGAGGACCCGTGTCGAAGTCGAAATGGCAGAGACAACTGAAGGCATATGACAGACGGCTCCTCGAAGGCCAGTCGATGGACGAGGAACAGAAGACCGACTATCCGCTGGGCTGGTATTTCGCCCGGTTCAGTGAAGATCTCGTGCCCGGTCAGGTCATTCCCGTGGAGTTCATGTCTCATCAGTTCGCGCTCTTCCGAGGGAAGAACGGCGACGTTGGAATGATCGACAGTCAGTGCTGCCACATGGGTGCTGACCTCGCCCGTTGCGGGACCGTCGTCGATGATCGGATCAAATGCGGTTACCACGCCTGGGAATTCGGGACGGACGGCGGCTGCGACGTCATCCCGGGGCTGGATCGGTCGAAGATCCCCCCACGGGCGGGCCAGCGGTCGATCCCCGTCCGTGAACACGCCGGCAACATCTGGTTCTGGTACGGGCCGGAGCCCGCCGGTGAGTTCACGGAGGTCTCCTACGCTGACTCCAAGAAGTACCTCAACCTCAAGGGTCAGGTCTACATCGCGCACGGGAAACTGCTGCCGGTAGCGGAGCACGTTTCCGACATCTACCACTTCCCTAACGCCCACAAGGGCACCGGGCACCTTGAGTACGCGGTCATGGTGAACAAGGAAGACCGTCTTGAATACCAGCTCCGGCCAGCCGACGACGCGAGCCGGAACAAGGTCCAGCGGTGGTTCAAGCCGTTCGCGTTCATCGAGATGATCGGGCCGGCCGCGGCCATCTACCGGACGCAGAAGGACGCCACGGTCGACCGCTCCGGGCCGATGCTGACGATGGTCCTCGGCGGTACACCCATTCGGGACGATCTCACGATCTTCACGTGGCGGGTCGTGGTACGCAAGATCGGCCCGGGGCCGCTGTTCGCTCCGCTCAACCACGCGCTCGCCCGCATGATGTGGCTCACCGTCCGGCGGAACGCCTATGCCGACATGGACGTTCTGAAATGGTTGCGGATGCCCGAGAAGACGCTCTGGGTGAAGCCGGACGGCCCGTCCGTACGGGAGTTCCGCAGCTTCTTCAATCGTGGCATCGTGCCGGGCTGGCGTTTCGGCGACCCCATGCCGGAGGAATCGACCGCCAGCGCGTAGGAGACGCGCCCT
>NZ_CAUVXO010000146.1:10509-12275 GCF_963555865.1 Protofrankia sp. Cr1 | reverse complement strand
GAGGAGTCCACGGTGCTGGCCGTGGTGAAGTGCCAGCGTGGGTGTCCGGTGGCGATGTCCAGCGCGTAGATGTTCTTGTCCCGGCACCCGACGTAAACCCCGCCGCCATACACGGTCGGGGAGGAGTTGAACCAGTCGCCGCCGGTGAAACGCCAGCGTTCGGTACCCGTTGTCGCGTCCACCGCATAGAGGTTGTGGTCCCGGCAGCCGATGTAGACCACACCGTCGGCCACGGCCGGGGACGAGTGCATCACGCCACCGGCGCGGAACGTCCAGGCGGGCTGACCGGTCGCGGCGTTCACCGCATGCAGCTGGGAGTCGTTGCACCCGACGTACACCAAGCCGTCGGCGACCGCCGGGGATGACGTCACCGAACCACCGGTCTGATAGCGCCAGCGCGGCTGCCCGGTCACGGCATCGATGGCGTACAGGTGGGCGTCGTTGCTGCCGATGTAGACGGCTCCGTCGACGACCGCCGGGGAGGAGTACACCTGATCCCGGCAGGCGAATGCCCACGGCCGGGGGCCAGCGCTGTCCGTGCTCCCGCCGACCAGACGCACCGCCCCCCAGACCCCCGCGCCGACCACACCCACCGCACCCACCGCCGCCGCCGCGGCCCCGGTCGCCCGCAGCATGGTTCGCCGGGACACCCGCGCGGATTCGCGTCGATCGGCCGCACCGCCCCCGCTGTCGCCGTCGCGGGCCGGGGGCAGGATCTCCGCCGCTGGGAGCGGCGGGGTCGCCGCGATCAGGGGAGCCAGCTGCGGAGACGGGGTGGAGGTCACCGCCTGCGACTCGCGGGCTGACCGGGACCGGACCTCCGCCGGTCCGAACGTCGCATCAGATGGGCGGGGGCTGTGCCGCCGCTCATAGGCATCCACCAGCTCGTACCCGACCCGCGGCAACCACTGCTCGGCGCCGACACCGCCCGGTGCCCGCAGCCAGGTTCCAGCGATCTCCTCCAGTAGCTGATTCGTAGTGGGCCGCGCCGCCGGATCCCGTTGTGTGCACCGGCGAATCAGCTCGGTGAGCGCCGCGGGCACCCCGCTGAGATCCGGCGGGTCGGTGAGCAGCTGGGCCAGCACGTTCACCGGCGTGTCGCCCAGGTAGGGCAGGCGGCCCGTCGCCGCGTACAGCAAGGTGGCGCCAAGGGAGTACACGTCGGTGGCGGGGGTCACCGACGAGGTGTCCAGCGCCTGTTCCGGGGACATGTACTGGGGCGTTCCGATCACGGCCTGGGTGAGCTGCGCGCTGGTGTCCACCGTCCTGACCAGACCGAAGTCGATGACCTTGGGATTGTCCTTGGTCACCAGCACGTTCGACGGTTTCAGGTCACGGTGGATCAGCCCCACCCGGTGGATGGATTCCAGCGCCTCGGCGATCCCGGCCGCGAGCCAGAACACCGCACGGACCGGCAGCGGACCGACCCGGCGCACCAGCAGATGCAGGGATGGCGCGGCCACGTAGGCGGTGGCCAACCACGGCATCGCCGCAGCCGCGTCGGCATCCACCACGGCGGCCGTGAACACGCCGCTGACCTGCCGGGCCGCCGCCGCCTCCCGTGCGAACCGCGCCCGGAAACCCGGCGCACCCACCATGTCGGTCCGTACCGTCTTGACGGCGACGAGCAGGCCCGATCGGGACTGGCCCAGGTACACCCGACCCATCCCGCCGGAGCCCAGCCGACCCATGATCCGGTATGGGCCGATCATCCGCGGGTCCTCGGGCAGCAGCGGCTCATACGGGTTCCCGGAGGACTCCTGCCG
>NZ_CAUVXO010000146.1:8769-9839 GCF_963555865.1 Protofrankia sp. Cr1 | reverse complement strand
CCCCGTTGTCCGCGGTTGGCGGTCCCGGCGCCAGTGCCCTGCCGACCGCCGCGACCAGCCACGGGGCGAGGCTGTCCATCCCCGCGGGGGTGAGGTGGACGGCGTCGAAATACAACGGCCTGCCGGCGGACGTACGCGTCCAGCACTGTCCGGCCTGGCACAGCGCCGCGTCGACATCCAACAACAACACCTGGGGATACCGGGCGACCGCTTCGATGATCAACGCATTGAAACAGCGGCTCGACGCTGGATCGGCCTCGCCCGTGACGCTACGGGCATCGGCCAGCAGCACCGGCTGCCCGGGTGCCAGCGCCGTCCACAGCTGGGCAGCACGGTCGAGCTCCTTACGGTAGAGCTGGCGATAGTCCGCGTCGCACGGCGAAATCACCGAGCCGTGGTAGAGGCGCGCGGCCGCGTCCGCGCTGAGATCCACCACCAGGGCCTGCGGGCGGCTTTGGGTGATACGCGTGCGCCACTGCTCGGCCCAGTTCGTGCATGCCGCCGAACGGGTGGGCGCCGACGGCGGCAGCTGCGCGTCGGCGGTGACACGGGCCGGCGGTACCGCGGGCGGCGCCACCGGATACAGCCCGCAGCCCGGCAGCGTCCCGTCCACCACCGAATACCGGCCGGCGCCGTGGCGGCCGAGCGTCACGGCGAGATCGCCGGCAAACGACCCCCCGAGCGCCAGCAGCACCGGCGCCCTCCCGTTGCGCAGCCGTCCTTCAGTCGCGGCGGGCAGCCAGGTACTGCTGGTCGAGACCGTCGCACAGGCCAGTAGCAGCACCGGGAGCGCCCATCGCACCCGCCAGCGGCGCACCCGCAACCGCCCGACCAGCCCATCCTGCAGAAGAAGTCCGATAAACCAGGTGAAACCACCGCCAACGAGGAGTAGCGCATCCGGGCGCGCCGTCGCGAAGGCCTGCCGCAGCAGCCAGAACACCGGAAGATGCAGCAGCAGGAGTGGATAGGCCATCCGGCCCAGTTCCACCGGTCCGCCGCGGGCGAGCAGCCACTCGATCGGGCCGTGGCGAAACGACACGACCTGACGATCGACGGTCGCCAACAGGAGT
>NZ_CAUVXO010000146.1:7624-8305 GCF_963555865.1 Protofrankia sp. Cr1 | reverse complement strand
GCCACGACCAACCCGGCTGCGGCGGCGCCCAGCAACCATTCAGCTGCCCGGACATGGCTGCCCAGTGCCAGCTCGGCGAGGTCGGCACCTGCCGCCGCCCGCAGCGGACCGACCAGACAGGCCACCCCGGCAAGCAGCAGGCACGGCAACGCGGTCAGCCACGCCGTGCGCCTCGCACCGTCGCTTCGGGTGAAGCGCCCACCGGCCCACCGGACAAACCACCATATACAGCCCAGAAATATAGGCCATAGTAGAATAAACTGCTCGATAAGACCCAGTAGCCACAGGATCCCCAACGGGTCAATCTGGCCGGGGCGGTCCGCGTACCAGTCACCGTGCGAGACGATGATTCGATCCCGCAACACGAAGAGGTCAAACCAGTTCCCGACCTGCGCAAGGCCGGCGACAGCCGCCATCGCGAGCCGTCGGGCCTCCTGCGGCGGGCTGAACAGCGCGGCTAGGCCCAGCGTGACGGCCAGGGTGAACAGCGCGAGCGGAACCTGATGCTTGAAGTGGTCGCGGTACCAGACACCCAGCTGCATCCGGCCGTCCGGCCGGGACGACGCGGCGTCCAGCAGTGCCCGGGTCGTCAGGTAACCGCCGACTGCCAGCAGCAGGTCCGCGCCCAGCAGCTCTACCCGGAATCCGCCGGTGCTCGCCAGCATCACGGCGAGCACCGCC
>NZ_CAUVXO010000146.1:0-7419 GCF_963555865.1 Protofrankia sp. Cr1 | reverse complement strand
GGACTCAGCTCCCCTCCCCCCAGGCCGAGAAGCAGTCCCGGATCGCCTGTTCGGCCGGGCGGCCGACAAATGACTCGTGCCGGTCCCGCAGCGGGTCCGCAGTGGCCGGGTTGACGTGAAAATCCACCCGCCACCAGTAGAGACCGGCCAGGGCACGTTCGCGGGCCAGCTGGCAGGCGGCGACAAACCAGCGTTTCTGGAGCTCGGGAATCACGGGCATACCGTCGGTCTGCGGAGTAGCCGGGTGCCGGTAGATGCCGGGCTGTGCGGCTGCCCCCACCTCGTACAGCATCACCTGTGGCATGACGCCAGGCGCCTTCTGGTTCAACCACCTGTTCCAGGCGGTGGCCAACTCCGCCACCGAGGCGTCGTCACCCAGCGGAAGCTCCGGATAGGCGTCCACGCCGACGCGATCCACCGGCATCCGAACCCGGGTGCGAACGAACACGTCCCAGTTGAACGCGTACGCGATCTCACCGGTGAACACCGTCCGGGTATACGCGGCCAGATTCCCCCAGCGTGGGTCGCCCTCCAGCGAATTGAGTTCGGTACCAAGGACGACCGTATTGAGGTGGTGCTGTTCAGCCAACGCCAGATAGGGAGCGAGGAAGCCACGGTACGAGGCGAACCAGGCATCCCTGCTGATCGGGTTGATGGTACCGCGCCAATCCCGTGGGTTGGCCGCGACCAGGGACTTCTCGTCGAGGGTCGGGCGCAGGGTGATCCGCAGTCCCTCCCGCGCCGCCTCGTCCAGGAGAATGCCGAGCCGTTCCGGTGCGGGCGTACCCCGGGCAGCGTGAACCGTACTGGACCTGACAGCGTCGGTGAAGAACGGAAAGGAAATACTTATCGCGTTGGCATCCAGGTCCACGATGTAGTCGACGATCCGCGCCGCCTTGAGAGCCACTGCCTGAGCGGATTCGTCGGGGTTGTCATCCCAGTAGACCTGTACGCCGAGTTCGGGCCGGCCCGGCCGCCAGGGAAAGGCAATCCGAGGGCCCGGGACGACGGCTGGGCCGTCCGCATTCCCGGCCGCGGCAGCCAGTGTGGCCGGCCGGAACGAGGGAGTGCGGTCGGCGGACGCGGACGCACAAGCGGTCGCCACGGTGAGCCCGACCAGTACGACAAGCAGCGCCGCCACAGCGCGCACCCTGCTCGCGACAATCACATCGGCTTCGCGATCACGGTGAAGGTCGATTCGCCATTACGCAGAAAACGCACCAGCCCCCGGAGCACGGCCACCGCCTCCAGCAGAGAGAAAACCGGCATGAGAAGCACTAGGCAGACAGGCTCCCACCACAGCCGCCGTCGGATCTGCGCCGAGGCCAGCGCGTTAATCTTCATTCCCTCCCAGTACAACCAGACGCTGTAAGCCATGTTGAGCGCCCATATCGGCAGAACCACGGCACTGGCCGGCGAGGTGTCGGTATCACCCAGAAGGGCGCCGATCAATATGATCAAACCGAGATGCTGCATCGGCCCGGACGCCCATATGATGACATTGTGTAGGAGGAGTAACCGGCGGCGCAGCGGGATGGAGCGTTTGGCCGAAAGCATGAACAGGCCCCACGCCCACCGTTCCCGTTGGCGAACGAAGTCGGCCACGCTTGCCGGTGACGCACCGTAGGAGCGGCCCGGGAACCAGTCACTGCGCCGCGGGTACCGGTCACAGAAACGCAGCGCGAATTCGGCGTCCTCGACGATGGACTGGGAGCCGAAGTCCCAGCCGATCTCGGCCTCGATGGAGGCTCGCACCAGCAGGAGTTCCCCGTGGAGCCCGGCGCGCGGCATGCCACGACCGGTGGTGGCCGCGAACATGCTGATGTCACAACCGGGGCGGACGGCGTCGGCCAACCAGAGCAACGGGTTCACCGCATGTTCCCGGGGATAGCTGAGCACGCCCTGGGCGAGATGCCGGGCATTCTCGCCAGCCAGCCACTGCGCGTTGATGAACCGGGCCACGGCCTCGGTGGTGTCGGGACCGACACCGGTGTCGTCGTCCATGTGCAGCACCCACACGTCATCACGGGCCTCGCCCTCGGCGCAGCGGACCTCGTTGACGTAGTGGTTCGCGCGGGCTTTGAATCGGGTGCCGTTGGGCGTGCGGTAACCGCGCGGTACCGTGATGATCCGGATTCGTGCAGTCACCGCAGCTAGTCTGGCGATCTGTTCGCGGGCCTCGCACCCCTCCTCGATCACCACGTCCACCCGCAGGTTCGGGAAGTATGCGGGTAGATAGCGACAGAACGAGGCGACCGCCCGTTCCAGGGCGGGATAGGTGTCGTGCCGCCCGATGGTGGGGACGACCACCACCAGCAGGTCGTAAACCATAGCCGCGGTAGGCGGCAGCCTTCGGTCCCGACGGAGACGGGCTGTCGTGAGCAGACCGCCGGACAGGCCCAGGAGCGTACCGCTGATGGGCACAGTCCAGACCACGGTGGCAATCCAACCGAGGAAACCGAAACCGGAGTCGCGGGCCCAGGCCCACCATCCGAAGGCAGAAAAGATCAAAAAGACGATCAGGAACACGGCGTAACCAGGGCGCCATGCCCCCGCCTGCCGCTCCCGAGGCAACGTAAGCGGAGTCGTTTCGGGTTCAGACCAGCTCGGCTCAGGTTCAGACCAGCTCGGCTCGGATGGAAGCGGAGTCGTCCCCGGCTCGTCGGGATAGGTCAATAGCGGGGATACCCGGTACATGACCAACTGATGTGACGTTGTCACCCGACTCCCCCGAACGTGAGACCAATCACGGCCTTCGGAGAATACGCCCCTAAGACCGGACACGTCGCATTGGCCGTCCCACCAGCCATGGGCGGCTCCCCCAGCAGCCGTCTTCACGTCCTGTTACTGCGGATGGCTCTCACGGCGGCTCATGGCCGCTCATGGTCGCTCATGACCGGCAGACATCCGCCCGGCATGGTCCGCGAGAAGGGCTGCCGTAGTCGACGGGTTGACCACGCGAAGGCCGTCATAGTCGGCATAGTGGGATCCATCGTCATTGCGACCGGTGAGGATCCAAAAGTTGTCCCCGTCGCCGTCGAACCGCTCGACCGCGTCCGTCCACGCCCGGTAGATCGCATTACGGGTCGCTTCGTCGGCTCGCCAGCCGAACTCCTCGAGCACCGCCGGCTTCTTGGCCCTGCGGGCGTCGCGGATATGGTCACGGATCCACTGAATGCCCCAGTCCGGGGTCATATCACCCCAGCGTTGCGGATACAGGTGAAACGTACCGTAGTCCACGGCAGGCAATGCGATGAGCCGACGCCAGGTCACCCCTTCATGATCGGAATATGGGTGGGATGGCTCGTCGGCCCGACCGTAGAAGCCCTCATCGCCCACGGCGACCAGCTGGCGTGGCGCCAGTCCCTTCACATAGCGGCTCATCTCCTCGACCCAGGCGACCAGCGTGTCACCAGATGTGTCGGACGGGCAGCGAGGCTCGTTCGCCAGCTCCCACGCCATGATTGTCGGGTCGGCGTCGTACCGCAGCCCGGTGTACCGATTCCGCCGGCCGATCACATGCCCCACCCAGGCCTGATAGCAGTTCCTGATGTCACGGCGCCGGAAGAAGTCGTCGTGCTCGGCCGAGAACCAGGTGGCGTACTGCGGTATCCCGCCGAAATCACTCCAGTTGTTCGTCAGCACGATCACGAGGCGGAGCCCGAGCTGGCCGGCCCTGAACACGGCGTGATCCAGGTGCTCGAAACCGTCCTCGTCATAGGTGAAGGGCGCCGGCTGGAGCACGACCCCGTCGGCCGCGGAACCGTCGAGGAAACCCCAGCAGCGCACCACCCGCAGCCCCATCGACCGGGCGTCCGTGAGCACGCGGTCGGTCATGCGACGACCCTTGTAGTGGAGGTAGTAGTTGTTCGTGCCACCGAAGCGGAACCGGCGGCCGTCGACGGTGAAGCAGCTACGGCTCGCGGTGCCGCTACGACTTGCGGTGCCGCCACGGCTCACGGTGACGAACGCGCGGGGGCCGTACCCACCGGCTGCCGGTCCGGCCGAGGCCGCTCCAGCCTGCGGATCCGTTCGATCATGGTCCATGGCGACCTCCTGCTGTCGGGCCGGGGCCACGGCCGATAAGGATGCGGACGACCTCGGGAAACAGCAGACTTCCATAGACGAACAGCGGCACCGAATCCGCTGATACCGGCGTCAACCGGGTGGCGCCGGCCACGGACGCTTGGGATGGACGGGCATTGGCAGGCGGCATCGACGATCTCTCCGACGGCAGCGGGACGGGGATGACACCCATGGTGAACGATCGTCGCGGTGGCGGCCCACCGCTCTCCGGCGGGCTTGGCGCACAGGCACCGACGTGCGAATGACCAGACGTTCGTCTGCGGATGTGCGCCCGCCAGGGCGCCAGCCGTGGCGGTTGGGCCTGCGCCGGCAGTGGCCGAGCGCCACCGACGTCCGCCAGGTCGGGTCGGAGCCGGACTACCGTTTCACACTGGCCAACGAACGGACATTTCTCGCCTGGATCCGAACCGCGCTGGCGCTGTTGGCAGGCGGTGTCGCGGTCGTGCAGGTCGTGCCGGACTTCGGTTTCCCCGGCAGCCGTCACGTCCTCGGCGTCACGCTCGTCATCATGAGCATCGTCATCTCCACGACCAGCTACCGGCACTGGGCGGACGTGGAACGCGCCCTGCGGCTCGGGCGGCCGCTGCCCCCGTCGCAGGTACCCCGCCTGCTGGGTGTCGTGATCACATTGGTGAGCCTGATCGCCCTGGCATCCATCCTGTACAGCTCCGGAGGTGCAGGTCGATGACCCGGCCCGCCGTCGGGCACCCCGACGAGATACCCGACCCGGGGCTGCAGAGCGAACGCACCTACCTCGCCTGGCAGCGCACCGGCCTGTCCTTCGCCGCCGTCGGCGTGTTTCTCGTGCACGCAACACACCACCTGGGTCACCTGGGCCCGTTGGGCCGCCTGGGCGCCGGGCTTCCCGGGATCCTCGGGCTGGCAACCGGTGCGGTGATCATGCTGCGTGGACTCCTCCGCTACCGGCAGGCCGTCGCCGGTGCACGTACGGGTGCAGATATGGGTGGGCCCGGCGTATCGGCGCCGACCGCGGTCGGCGCAGTCGCGGCCGCCGCGAGCCTGGTCGCCGTCGGCGGGCTCCTCGTCCTGCTGGCGGGTGCCTTTTAGAGCGCCCGGCAACAGGGGACGCGGCGTCGCGGGGCCGGGGCACGCACCTCGCCGCGCTTTCGCACGCCGGTCTCACGCCGGTCACACAGCTCAATCGTTCGATTCGCACGACCGTGCGGTCCGATGGAGGGACGATTTCGGTGAAAGGACGGTGCCGATGATGCGCGGTACACCAATGGGGACCAGAATGCGCTGGGCGGTCCGGCACGGCGCGGCGCGGGCCGTGATACGCACAGCCCAGCGTCGGGGTGATCAGCACACGCTCCTACTCACCGATCCGACGCTTCGTGCCGACCCGTTCCCGCTGTACGACGAGATGCGCTCGCAGGGCGCTTTCACATCCGGACGGTTGGCAATGATGACTGTCAGCCACCAGGCCGCGGCTGCCGTCCTGCGCGGTGAGCAGTTCCGGGTCGGGTTCGACGGCTCGGCGCTTCCTCGGCTCCTGCGCATGGTGTGGGCCGCATCCCGCGATGAAAGGGTCAACGGCCCGCTCAACCCGCCGTCGTTGCTCGCCGTCGACCCGCCCGACCACACTCGCTATCGCAGACTCGTGTCGAAGGTGTTCACGCCCCGAGCGATCGAGAACCTGCGTGGACGTATCGAGGAGACCGCCGACGAGCTCCTCGACGACATGGCGGGCGCGGCCGGGGTCGACCTCGTCGGCCGCTACGCCAGCCTGTTGCCGGTCACGGTGATAGCCGAAATCCTCGGCATTCCGGCCGATATGCGCGCACAGTTGCTGGCCTGGGGCACCGCGGCGGCACCGAGTCTCGACATCGGCCTGTCCTACCCGGAGTACCGGCATGCGGAGAATGCGCTCCGGGATATCAACACCTGGCTGCACGGGCATTTCGAACGCCTGCGCCGCAACCCGGGCGACAATCTGCTCAGCAAGCTGGTCCTCGCCGTCGACGAAGGCCAGCGACTGAACGAGACGGAATTGACCGCGACCGCACAACTACTGCTCGCAGCAGGCTTCGAGACGACCGCCAACCTGCTCGGAAACGGCACCGTCCTGCTGCTGAGCCATCCCGAGCAACAGACGCTCCTGCGCGATGACCCGGGCCTGTGGCCCAATGCCGTCGAGGAGATCCTGCGGTACGAATCACCAGTACAAATCGCCGCCCGATTCGCGCACGAGGACACCGAGATCTGCGGTGTTCCGATACAGGCCGACCAACTGGTGGCTGTCTTTCTCGGCGGCGTCAACCGGGACCCGGCCATTTTCACCGATCCCCACTCTTTCGACGTCCGGCGAGCCAACGCCCGAGAACATCTGGCCTTCTCCAACGGCATCCACTACTGCCTCGGTGCCGCGCTCGCCCGCCTCGAAGGTGAGATCGGCCTTCGTAAGCTGTTCGAGCGGTATCCGGATCTGGCGTTCGCCGACGAGCCCCGCCGACGGCAGACCCGGGTCCTACGCGGGTACGCGGCGATACCGGTTACCCCGGAGAGCAGAACTCACCCGCCCGTCGGCGCCACCGAAAACTGACCGTGCGCACACGTCAGTCACGGAAGTGGATGGCACACCGGCTCTCAGGCGAAGCGCCCCTGGCCGCGGGCTTCTCCCGCGGTCGCTTCGGTACGCGTTTGTGCCTCGGTACGCGCATGCGCTTCGGTACGCGCATGTGTACGGGTGGCTTCGCTAACTGCGGGGGCGCCGAATCCGGTGGACGGGAACATGTCCAGCGCCGCAAGCTCGCGCCGGACACCCCGCATCCGGGTAGCCATTGCAATCTTCGTCAGCCCGGTGGCCAGTGCCGCAAGACTCACCCAGAGAACCAGCAGGGTGAGGGAGCGGTTCGGATAGGCGGCGGCCCAGAAGGCAACCCCGATCTCGAACGCGCCGACGATCAGCGGCATCCACCACTGTGCGGTTCCGCGAAGTTCTGTCGTGCGAAGTTCTGTCGTGCGCAGCTCGGCGCGGCGCGCGACGAAGGCGTTCACAACATCGTAAATACCCTTGCCCAACAGGTACCAGGCTACGATCCGGGCCACCACCGTGAAGGTCGGATCCGGCCAGGCCAACGCGACCACGCCACCGGCGACAAAGAGCACCGCGAGCAGGGCGTGTGACCAGCGCCAGTCCCGTGCTGTCGCAGTCGTGGCGAGCAACTCACTCACTGCACTGACAAGCAGGACGACACCCAGTAGTACCGCGATGGACCGTTCGGTCGTCAGATCGAACTGGATCATCGCCAGGGCGAACAAGGCCCAGGCGATCCCCACAGCGAGGACGAGCCACCACGGAACGCCTCCAGC
>NZ_CAUVXO010000145.1:9233-11340 GCF_963555865.1 Protofrankia sp. Cr1 | reverse complement strand
GGCTATGGAACCTCCGCACGATCTCATCGGCGCAGAAGTACTCCAGAAAAGCCCGGTGCACAAACCCGTACACATCAGCGCCATACCGGCTCAGGATGAAGTTCCGTTCCCGGAACTGGGCCAGCATCGCCTTCGCGGCCCGCCGCGCCACCGGCGGTTCCAGTTGATAGCGGCTGCGGAGGTAGCTGTCGAACTCCTCCACCAACTCCGCACCACTGATGTGGTTCCCGGCCAGCCCCGCCCGACCGCTCTGCATCCGCGCGGCAACCCGACGCAACAACTCGCGGCGATCGTCACTATCGATGTAGTCCGCCGGCACCGAGGCGTCCCGCAGATGCCGGTTGACATCCCACTGCTCTACCAGCACCTTCGCCGCATGGGCATACACCGCCCGCCGGTCCCGCGGCAACTCCTGCCGCCGCCCGATAATCGCAAGAATCGTCAGCAGCAGCGGATTACCCGCCAGCTCCCGAATCGACACCGACTCGGCCACCGCACCCAGCAGCCGATCCCGCCGCGACGCAACCTCACCCGGCCGATCGTGCAACGCCAGCCGGTACCAGCGGTCCACGAACACACCGATCTGCTCGACGTCGAGGTCCTGAACCGTGTAATGCCCGAACCCGGCGTCATCCAGCACCGCCCGCCGATAGCCGATCACCCGGGAGGTCACCACCACCCGCACCCGGGGATACCGCGCGGCGAACCCGGCGATCTGCCGGGCTACCGTCTCCCGTTCCTTCGGATCGAACAACTCGTCCAACCCGTCGAACACCACCAGCGCCCGGCCATCCGCCCGCAGATAGCCAGCCAGCACCTCCGCCGGCAGCCCCAAACCGTCGGTGTCATGCAGCCGCTGCAAATACTCCAGAAACGTCGGGCACTCCCGCCGCAGATCGGCGAACGACCGCAGCTCCACTAGGACCGGCAGCCACCCCTGCATGCCCGCCAGCGGCTGTCCACCCGGACCCCCGGCCAACGTCAACACCAAAAACCGTGCCAACGTCGACTTCCCCGCCCCCGGATCCCCCAACAGCACCAGCAACCGGTTCTCCGCCGCGGTCACCACGTCCAACACCGCCCGCACCGGCCGCTGCGCATACGCCACCCGCGCGCGTGCCAGACGGTCGGCATCCACCCCGTCCGGCAGATCCGCGTCGTCGATCTCCCCGGCGTCCACCAGCCGGCGCCACAACTCCTTCGACAACTCCACCGGCGGCGGCTCCGCCCGCACACCCTGCGGGACAAACACCGACTGCACCAGCACCGGCAGATGCGTCTCATGCTCCGCCGGGGTCAACACCTCCAGATCCAACCGCCGATACTGCGCCACCACCCGAGCCAGATACGCGACCCGCAGCTCCGCCGGCAGCCCGCCCCGGTCGGCCGACCCTGCCTCCTTCCGCCGGGCATCCTCAGCCGGGACCAGCGGATAGTGCTTGCGGAGAGCCGCGAGCAGCTCGTCGACGGCTTTCGTCGGGTCCTGCCAGTAGGCCGCCACCCGGGTATCGAAGGTGACGCTGTCCAGGTCGGCTTCCTGATCCATATGCACCGCGAACACCCGCACGGTTGACCCGCGGCCACGGGCAGCGTTCACCAGCAGTCGCGGAAGCCGCGTTCCCATCGCCCGCACCGTCCCGCACAACACCACCGGGCCATGCTGGCTGAGAATCCGGGATGCCTGCGCCGTCACCGACTCGCCGACAAACACCGCACCGTCATGCCACACGTCATAACCAGCCGTGCGTAACGGTCCGGCCAACTCCTCCGCCTGCGCCTCCTCGCCGGCCGCGTGGGCAATCAGCACCGTGATCATCCGCACGTCACCGGCCTACCGGTTGATCGCGGCCAGCAACGCCGCAACCCCGCCATCCCAGTCCGCGGTCAGATCCGCTGCCTTCAGATCAGCAAGAAGCGCCGGGGCGTCGCCACCCGTCAGCACCGCCGGAAGCATTTGTACGCCGTGACCGTTCAGCCAGCGGGCCACCGTCGGCGCCCACTCCCGCAGCATCCACGGCGCCTCCACACCCGCCGTGGACAGGCACAGCACCACATAGTCCGCCGCCGTCAAACCGGCGTTCATCTTCTCCACGATCGAATCGCCGAC
>NZ_CAUVXO010000145.1:0-8838 GCF_963555865.1 Protofrankia sp. Cr1 | reverse complement strand
CGCGATTTCCCACACGTCCAACCACACATCCTGACCAGCCGCCTTCAGATCTTTCGCGAGCCGCTCCGCCGGCACCGCATCGACACCCCGATGACTGACAAACACCCGCGCCACAACATCCCCCGATCACTGCCGGCAGTGGGCCGCGTAGAACGACCCGAACGACACACTCAGATCGTTCCCGTGACTGTATCCGCCCGATCATCTGACCGAACAGACAGGACGCCACACCCCACGGCCACCGCGACCGGCCGGACGAGCCGGACCCAGCCCCACCCGTAATCCTCATCTCAGCGCGCTCGCGCCCCCGCTCCCGACACAACGGGAAGACGAACCGGGGGTCGAGAAGGAGCAGACGGTGACCTCGGGAACCGAGGAGAAGCCTGCGTCGAGCCCGAATGTTCGAGTCATGCGGTCTGCCGAATGAGAGCGACCGGCAATAGGGGACGCGGCGTCGCAGAGAGGGGGTTGGGGCACGCACCTCGCCACATCGCTCCCCATCCATCGCCGCGCGATGCACGGGTACCCCGGCTCCGTCGGTCGACACCCCTGTTGCCGGGCGCTCTTACTGGCTGTCCGGGCGAAGCATGCGGGTCCGGCGGGCGTCTGCCATGTCGGGCGTCTGGACGTAGGCACTTCCGACGGGAAGCTGCTCGATGTCCTCCGCGAGTTCGCGGCCTGTCCTGGTGCGGAGGAAGCCGGCAGCCTTACGTGACTGCGGGTAGTTGATCCGATAGATAATCTTTGTGCCGGCGTTGGCCAGGACGTCGGGGTGAAAGTCATCGATGCCCTGGCTGGCAACGATGATCGCGATGCCGAACTTCCGGCCTTCCTTCATCAGCTTGGGGAGGGTCGCATCCTTTGCCAGCCGGTGGGCCTCGTCGAGCACGATGGCAAGACGCAGCTTTCCGGTCTGGCCCCAGGCGAACATGTCCTTGTAGACCTTGCGGAGCAGGAACGCGCCGGCGGCGACCTGCGCCTGCTCGGCTTCGGCGAAGCCGCGAAGGTCGACGATGAGCCCATCCTTGATCATGTCCTGGACGTTCAGCCCGGTGTCATCGGTGAACAGGCCGTACTCCAGGAGCGGTCGGCAGCGGGCGAGCACGTTGGCCACCCCGCGCTCCTTCTCCAGCTCCCCGATCCTGCGCTGGATCTCCTCCAGCGTGGGGATGCCCGCCGGCGGGGTGAGACGGCCGTGGCCGTGGGCCGTGTAGCCGGCCACCAGTGCCTGGTAGACGACGTCCCGCTGGATGTCCCCGAGCCCGCACACGTAGGCGAAGATCTCCGAGACGGACAGGGCGTTCATCTTGTACGCGTGGCGGCCGGCGTCCGCCGCCAGCTCGAACGGCGAGAAGGGCAGGCCGGCGACGGCGTCCTGCACACGCAGGGACTCCGGCCGGCGCGGGTCCTGCCCGAACTGGCCGTGGAAATCGATCACCAGTGCGGGCAGACCGTCCGCAGCCGCTCCCTGAAGCAGCCGGATCGTCGTCTCGGACTTGCCCTGTCCCGGAATACCGAGGATGAACAGGTGGGGGCTGCCCGTCGTGCTCGCCTCCCAGACGATGTCCTCCTCCGGCGGCAGTGTGCGACCCACCAGTACCCGCACGACCGCCGGCCCCGCCGACGACTCCGGCCCCGCCGACGACTCCGGCCCCGGGTCGGCTCGGGCGCTCGTGCCCGTGCCCGCGTCCGCGCCACCTGACACGATGATCGGATCGACCACCCGCGGTGGTGGGACGTAGGCGGGACGGCGAGCATCCACGTCCTCGTCCACGCCGAGATCTCTGGCCGTGATGGTACGAATGCGGGTGCCGCCGACCTCGATGTCGGCGGTTCCGTCCTCGCGCAGGACCACGATGTAGCCACTGCGCTGGTAGCCGACCGTCAGACCGCTCGTCTCCAGTCGGTCGACGGCCTCCTGGATGCGGCCGAACTCCGTCGCCTCCGTGATCAGGCCACGGCGCGCGGACCGGCGCAGGTAGTAGCGCAGCAGGGCGGCGAGCCGGGCCCGCTGGAGCGGGCGGTCGATCCGGGCGGGTTCGGTGAAGAACAGCCGGTCGACGGTCTCGATCGTCGCGGCCACCTGCCCCGCGATGTCACGGGCAAGGTCCTCGCTGCCGAGCATGCCGCGCGACTTCACCTCGACGGCCTCGATGCTGACCCGGCGCGTGGTGGGGAACCGTACCAGGAGCAGATCGCAGCGTCGGGCCCGTTGACCGGCCTGGGCCTGGGCCTGGGCTTGGGACTGGGACTGGCGCCGGGCGCGGGAGCCGAAAAGCTCCGGATGGGCGTCGACGGGGACGATGACCGTGTTCTCGAGGTCACCGAGACGACGCAGATACGCCACCGCCGCCGCGAGTGCGACGGCCTCCTTCGCGCGGTTGTCGTCACCGGTCGCGGCGAGGATCAGCCGGCCCGACACCAGCAGCAGCTCGTCGATGATCGACGATATGGACTCGCCCGGGCGGTGAAAGCCGAGCTCGGTCATGGCGCGCAGGAACATCTTCTCGACGTCCGCCCGGTGTGCGGTCGTGATGGCCATTTGGTGACCGAGCCCGTCGAGGAATTCGGGGGCGTAGTCGAGGATGTAGCGGCGCAGGTCGGTGGTGCGCATGGCTGGGTCGTCGAAGGTGTCCAGCCCAAGGAACCGGTCCAGGACGACCACCCAGTCGCACCGCTCGTGGGCGATGTCGAGCACGCGTGCGGTGTGGCCGCTGACCTCCATCCGCACCCTGGCGATGGCCGCGGACCGCGGCTCGTCCTGCGCCGCCGGTCTGTCCTGCGCCGCCGATCCGTCCCGGGCCGGGGACCAACCGGCAGGTGTCCCGTCGGCGGCGGCTATGAACAGCGACGTGACGGCCTCCGCGAACCGTCGGTGGATGTCCGTCAGCGGCGTGGAGTCCGAGCCGCGCGCCGGTGGAAAATCGATGCCGGTCACCCACCCGCCGTCCACGCCGAGCTCGGTGACAGGCCGGTTGATCAGGCCGCGGAACGAGACGCTGCCCCCTGTTGCCTTCGGGCTGCCGATGACCAGCTCGGGGCGGCTGACGTCGGTGAGGATCGCCAGGTGCGCGTCGCGTGCCGTGTCGATCGCGTCCAGCGGCGCGGCCAGGATCTCCAGCGCCGGATCGAGGAAACCGCGGCCGCGCCGTGCCCGGTTCTCGGCGAGCTCCTGCTGCAGCTCGCGCAGCCCTGACAGGGGATTGGTCTCCGAGGCACCTTCACCGAAGGCCTCCACCTGGAGGTGCGGCGCGAGCGCGCCATCGTCGGCGGCGTTGGCCGCTGTTGTCGCCGCATCACCACCGGTGTCGGCCGTGACGACCCGCAGCACCTCGGCGAGGAACGCTCCGCTGCCTGGATTGGTCGCCAGAATCCGCAGCCGTTCGGGTTGATGGTGTGTCTGCCGGTAGAGGCGGATGCGGTCGGCCAGCCGCGCGGCGGGGACCTCGCCCACGCTCACGTCAGCGTTGGGTAGACCGAGGGTGTTGACGACCTCGCTGATGGCGGTGGCCGGGTCCGGCTCACCGACCGGCAGGTAGAGGCCGTGGAGCAGTCGGAGGTTCTGCGCGAACACGTACGGGTTACCGTCGTTGTCGCTGAGCAGAAACGGCACGCGCGCCGGGCTGAGCCGGGCGAGCAGGTCGATGTCCACCTCGCCGGCCCGCTCCTTGTCGGACACGGCGCGTAGCTGGCTACGCCACGCTTCCAGCTCGGAGCAGTACGCGAGATACCAGGCCACCCGCAGCGGGTGCGTGGGCAGCACGACCAGCGCGTTCACCGGATCGCGCCGGCCGAGGTCGATCCGCAGGCGGAGCGTGTCCACGGTGGTGAGCGCCCGGGTGTCGGAGAGGCTGGAGTCACGGCGCAGCGCCCGCCCATAGGCGGCGGTGTAGCGGCTCGCCAGCGTCGCCAGCTCGTCGGTGACGTCGGCGACCTCGATGAGCCCGCGGCCCGGTTGCGCCCGCACCGCGTCGAAGAACTCCCGCCGGGCGGTCAGGAACGCCTTGCCCGCGCCACCTGGCCGCTCGGCGTCGACCAGGACTGCCCCGCTCGCGGAGAACGGCTGGCCAGCCGCAACCACTGCGCCATACCGCCCGACACTGTCTGGTTCGGCCAGGACTCGCTGGCCCAGCTCCCGCAACGCGACGCTGAGGGCGATCCGGGTGGCGTGGCCGCGGCCGAAGCGAAGCTGCAGGTAGGCCAGGTCGGCCTCCTGCCAGCCCTCGCAGGTCTCGGTCTCCGCGTCCGCGCCGGCCTGCAGGGCGCGCAGCCGCGCGATCGGGAGCGACAATGCGCTGTCCCGCCGGACGGTCGTACTCTCCGCCGGCTGTGCGTCGTCAAGGGAGAACTCCTGGCTCACCGCGTGTGCGGGCTGGCCGTCCCGCAATCGGAGCACCTGGTTGTTGCGGTCCAGCGCCTGGATCTGGACGACGACCACCGCCGGGACCCGCTCCGCCTCCTCGGTGTCGAGCGCGACCGTCAGCCGATGACTGCGCGCGCTGGCCTTCCCCTGCGCGCCGGGAAGCTCGACGTCGAAGTCCGTCTCCTCGCCGTAGTACGCCTCCGACGGGATGATCTCGACCCGCCACCGGGCCACGTCCTTCGGCTTGGCCGGCTCGGTCTTCCAGGTGATCTTGACGAATCCACCTCTGACCGAGCAGGCGGGCAGCGCGCCGTCCGGCCCCGCGCGCAGCCCCGTCCCGACCGGGATGATGCCGTCCGGGTTCGCGAACGGCTCGACATGCAGGGCGACGAGGTCGCTGTCCGCGGGCAGATCCAGCGGCCACCGGTCGAACGTGAGCTCACGGTTCTCGGGGGCGGCGAGGTCGCGCAGCCAGGTGCGTTCCGACAGGCGCGGCACCGCGACCACGAACCGCTCGATGTCCTGGTAGTGCTCGTCGTCCTGGCGCAGCGGGCAGTTGCGTAGCCGCTCGCGGGCGTCCTGCTGCGACCGCGCGGGCTTGACCAGCGCGGTTACGCAGGTGGCGTTGGCCTCGAGCCGGGACGCGAACGACGCGCCGCCGTGGTCGGGGATCAGGCCGACGAGGTGCAGCTGCGCACCCGCCGTGTGCTGGGCGTTGGCGACACCGCCGCCGTCGGCAGGGTCGTTCGCGGCAGCGCTCACGGCGAGCAGGTACTCGACCCGCGCCTGCCTCGACCGGGTGAATGCGCTTGGGCGTACGGTCTGCTGGACTTGGTCGTAGAGCTCACGCAGCGGACGGTCCAGGCGATGGTAGGTATCCCGGGCTATCTTGCCGAACAGCGCCACGAGGTCGATCGCCTCGAACGAGTTCTCCAGGCTGCTGGCCGCCGGGGTGTCGACGCCAGACGGTACGAGCAACAGGAGTGCGGCCGACTTGCGGTTGCGCAGCTCGATCGCGCGCTCGGGACAGATGACCGTGTCATCGTCGCTGTTGGCCGTGCCCAGGACGGCGACCGCCGCCGCGGCGGCCGTGGAGCCGCGCCCCGCTGCGGACGCCTGCGCCAGCGCAGCCTTCTCCCGGACGACGTGGCAGTCGGCATCTCGCAGGTGGTCCAGACGCAGGCAGCGACCGGGCGGGGCGCCACGCAGGAAGTCGGTCACCAGCTGCTCGGCCACCCGGGTGGCCAGCGCGGCGCTCAGGTCGGTCATCGCCGCGCTCCGGCTCCGGCTCCGGCTCCGGCAAGGGGATTGATCACGTACTGGGCGTTGAAGTCGTCCGAAAGATCGGTGAAGAAGCCCATCTGGCGCAGCCGGCCGGTGAACGCGACGAGATTGGTGTTGGCCACGGCCCGCGACGACGCGTCGTCGCGGGCGGCCGGGGGCCGGTCGATGAGCAGCCCCCAGCGGGACTCCAGCGTGGCGAGCAGGTCGGCCAGGCGCATCCGGGGCAGAACGTCTCCCTGTTCGGGGTCCACCAGGGCGCTCAGCAGCAGCGTGGTGAGCAGTTCGTCGGTCATCGCATACCGCCAGGCCCGCCGTCCCCGCAGGTTGCCGCGCAGCAGCCCGGCCTGCTTGCGCATGCCACCGGTGTTCCAGAACCACTGCCCGGCGGCCCTGATCGCGTGCTTCGTCTGCGACTGGCGGATCGCGGCGACGACCTGGTCGAGCTGCGAGTCGCCGGTCGCGGCCCGCGTGAGCTCGGCACGCGCATCCTCGTTCGAGCATCTGGTGATTTTCTTTGTCTCCTCGATGATCCGCTCGAGTTCGATGCCGGCCCGCCACTCGACGTACTGGTCACGGCGCATGTCCACGAGGGCGCGCAGCCAGTCGGGTCCGTGCTTGCCCTGCACATGGGGCTTGAGTTTCGCCTCGTTGCTCGCGTACCGGTCCAGGGTCTTGAGGAGCAGCATGTCGTCGAGGTAGGCGGGCAGCCGCTCCAGGTCCCGGTCGACGCACTCGCCTGCCAGCCGGTCGGAGTCGCCGCCGGTCTGCCGGGTGAAGTCGACGTAGATCTCGGTCTGTGCGGGCGCGAGGTCGACACTGAGATCAGCTGGCGTGCCCTCACCCCGGCACAGGTCGTTGACCAGCGTGAACAGACGCAGCGTCGTGGTGAACAGGCCGATGTTCACCAGTGCCGCCAGGTGGCGCGCCAGCGCGATGGTGGGCAGCCGGTGCCGGTAGACGGTGACGAAGTCCACCAGCTGATCGCCGAGCGTGATCATTACACCCGGCATGACCGGATCCCAGTCGAGCGCAGACCGGGCCGGCAGCGGCCTGCCGGGCGTGAAGCCCTCGAGGTAGTAGAGGCTGAGCAGGACGTTGGCATCCAGATCGGCGGTCGCCTCGTTGAACTCCGGGACGGCACTGTCGGAGATCGACACCCCACGCCCGAACGCCTCCAGGAACAGCGACCTGAGCTCCCCGGCCGGGTTCGGCCTGCCGCGGCGCGCGAGCGCGTCGGTCAGCAGGCGGTAGACGACCAGGTGCACCTTGCGGTGCCGGGCACCCTCCACCGGGAGTCCGGCCCGGTATGCGCCGATGTGGATGGGCTGGACTGCCGCCAGTTGCACGTCCCGGCGACCGCGCCCGCCATGGCCGAGCCGGACCACAGTCGTGTTCACCCACTGTGCGAGCAGCGCCCGTCCATGATCATCATCAAACCCGCGCAGGGCGGGATGGCCGGCGAGTGTCTCGATGTACGAACCCGGATCGGTGGGCCGCGCGTCCGACCGGCTGAGCCGCCGGCCGTTGGTGACCACCATCTCGAACAGCACGGGCAGGAACCGGTCGACGTCGAAGTCGTTCAGCTCGACCCCGGTGAGCCGTTCGAAGGAGTACGACCGGAGGTCCTTGGGCAGGACGAGCGTCATCGGTCAGCTCTCCAGCAGCTCGATGGTCGCGCCGGTCACCGCGATGGCGTTGCGCCGGCCGTTGGGTTCAATGACGATCACCTTGGACGCCGGCTGCAGCGTGAGGCTCGACCGGAAGAGCCCGAGTTCCTCAAGGAGCGGCATCACTTCGGGATTGGTTGGCAGGTAGCCGGCGGCGGCCCGCATCAGCAGCTCGAACAGGTCGATGTCGACGGTCATGCGGGCCTGCCCGGAGATGTGCCGCAGCACGAACACCTCGGCGGCGGTCTCGACGAACCGGTCGTCGACCGGGGTGAGCGTGACCTCGAACTCGTCGAGCGAGAGAACCTTGACCACGGCGCCGCCATCCTCGGCAGGCTCACCGACGGAGACGGCGACGCCGTCTCCGTCGTAGCCGACGGGCCCGATGCAGCGCGACAGCCCGCGCAGCAACGTCCGGGCGAGCGCGTCGCCGGTCCTGCCGCCGGTCCTGCCGGCGTTCTGGTCGTCGCCCCCGCCGCCGCGGTGCTGGGCGGCCAGCACGGCCCGGAACTCCTCGAGGTAGCGGTAGGGGCTCAGGCATCCGGTGCCGGACAGGTCGGCGTCCGGCGCCGTGAAGTAGAGCCGGCGCTTCGCGCGCGCCATGTCCGTGGCGGTGCGCGCGTCCGGAGCCAGCGCTCGCTCCAGGCGAGCGGTGGCGACCGCGGCCGGGTCGAGCTCCCGCCACTCATCGAGCAGCCGGTCCCGCCCACCTGAGGCGTCGAACGCGAGCGAGCTGAAGTGACGCTCGGGGGTCGCCGGGTTCCCCGGCCCGTCGCCGATCTCCCGGTGGATGTCGACGCAGCCGAGGTCGGCGGTCACCAGGTAGGCGAGGGTCGAACGCAGGTCACGGATGGTAGGGCGGCGGCCGCGACGCAGGTGGGAGGTGAGCACCAGGCGGTGCAGCCGATCCTGGGCACGCTGCGCCCCAAGCTCGCGGGCGTTGCGGACGATGGGACAGCGCTGTTCGGCGGCACACGCGGCACACGCCGACCACATGTCGTCGGTCATCAGCGCGTCCAGCAGCCGTACCGTCAGCGAATCGGCCGCCGCGCCCAACGATGCCATCGACCGGCCCTTGAGGTCGACCCGCACGATCCCCGAGCCCTCGGCGGCGCTCCCGTCGGTGCCGCCACCTTCCGCAAGCACCTTCGCGATCTGCGGATAGCGCGGCGCCTCGCGCTCCAGGAAGTCCAGGAGCCGGCCATCGTTGGCGGCGATGAGCGCGGTGTAGCCGCCCGCCCGGTGGGTGTCGTTGATGGGGTCGAGCGCGCGGTGGAGCAGATCGTCCGCTGACATGCCCTCGTGGGATTCGCTGGCGTCGTAAACGGAGGCGTACTCGTGACCGTCGAGGTCCATCCGCCAGCCAGCCGCGTCGCTGGCGCGCACCCGCGCGCCCCGACCGCGCAGGAACTCGCCGAGACGTTCGAGGAAAGCGGTCTTGCCGTCGCCCGGGTTCCCGCTGAAGACCACCAGCTGCGGGCGGCCCTCGACGATGCGCGGGACGAGCCGCCCATCCAACCGGGT
>NZ_CAUVXO010000144.1:5095-11428 GCF_963555865.1 Protofrankia sp. Cr1 | reverse complement strand
GCGGGTGGCCGCGAGGGTATCTGTTGTCCAGGTGCCCTCGCAGCCACCTCGTCGTACTCAGACGACGTGCAGATTGATCTTTGTGTCATGCGCGTCCGCAAGGGCGGACACGTCCGACGGATCGCTCGTGACAACCGAACGCCCCTTCGTCGCCGCGGAGACGACAACCGCCGCGTCCACGACGTCCGATCGGTCAGCCTTTGCCAGGAGCGTCCCGCAGGCTCGCGCGCTCTCCTCGGAGAATAGTTCGATGTCACATCCCTTGAGCAGGCGAGACAAGTTCGGCTGTGGGCCACCTCGCCAGACCTGCGCCAGCACGGGCGTCGGAACAATCGGCCGAACGTCATGCTCCAACGCCTCGATGTGCATGGCCCACACCTTGTGGTCCGATCGCTCCGCAGCGACGAGCGCACCCGCGTCGTAGATCAGACCCTTCATGAGATCACCCCCAGCTCGCGCAGGACGCGGCGGGCATTCTCGCGTGCCTCGGCGGGGATGGGGCCGTGTTCGGCTTCGTACTCACGGACGGCCGCAAGGCCCTCCTGGATGCCGATGTGGTGATCGATCACCTGCGACATCCAGGCCGACAGGCTGACGCCACTGGCCGCCGCCGCCGCCCGTGCGGCCGTGAGGACACGTTCGTCCAGGGATACGGACACCTTCGCGACAGCCATGCCGTCATCGTAGTCGATCTGTTCGTACCAACGGTACGAACACGCCACCGACAGCTCCCGCGTCGGTCGCTCCAGAACCATGGTCATTGCGGTCCCTCCACCAGAAGATGGCCGATCTTGCTGTGAAGCAGCCTATCGGCCAAAGGAGGGGGATTTGTCCGCAAAGTGCACATGAGGACCACAGAAACGCGTGGCGCGACCGGGCCCGGCGGGAACGAAGCCGCCAGAAAGGTGCCCGGACGGATCAGCGCAGGCGCTGGGCCACCTCGGTCGCCCAGTACGTCAGGATGATGTCCGCGCCGGCCCGGCGGACCGCCGTCAGCGTCTCGGTGATGACGCGCTCGCGGTCGATCCAGCCGTTCGCCGCCGCCGCCTCCACCATCGCGTACTCGCCGGACACCTGGTAGGCGGCAACTGGCACCTCCACGGCGGCGGCAACCGCCGCCACGACGTCCAGATAGGCCAACGCGGGTTTCACCATCACGGCGTCGGCACCCTCGGCGATGTCGAGGGCGACCTCGCGCAGGGCCTCACCGGCCGAGCGGGCCGGGTCCTGCTGGTAGCCGGCGCGGTCACCGAACCGTGGTGTGCACTCGGCCGCGTCGCGGAACGGGCCGTAGAAGGCCGATGCGTACTTCGCCGAGTAGGCCAGGATCGGCACGTCCGCGTGGCCGGCTGCGTCGAGCGCCGCGCGGATCGCGCCCACCTGGCCGTCCATCATCCCGCTCGGCGCCACCACCTGGGCACCGGCGCGGGCCTGGGCCACCGCGATCGAGCCGTACCGAGCCAGGGTGGCGTCGTTGTCGACGTCACCGTCTTGCATCAACAGGCCGCAGTGGCCGTGGTCGGTGTACTCGTCCAGGCACAGGTCCGTCATGATGACCATGTCGCCGCCGACCTCCGCGACAAGATCTGCGAGAGCAAGTTGCACGATGCCGGACGGGTCATCCGCGGCCGAACCACGCCCGTCCTTGCTCGCGGGAACGCCAAAAAGGATCAACCCACCGACGCCGGCCCGGGCCGCCTCGACCGCGGCCTTACGCAACGACTCCCGGGTGTGCTGCATGACGCCCGGCATCGAGGCGATGGGCGCCGGGGTGGCGATGCCCTCCTTGACGAACATCGGAAGCACCAGGTCCGCCGGATGTAACCGCACGTTGGACACCAGCCGCCGCAGGGCTGTACCACGGCGCAGCCGGCGCGGTCTGGCCAGCGGGAACCCGGCGCGACCACCAGCGCCCGGCAGCGCGGTCACCGCCGGGAACCGCGCCGGGGCTTGGGTAGCCTGGCCGCGAGCGGACCGACCTTGCCCAGTTCCTCACGGTGCTCGGCGGCGAAGTCGGCCAGTGCCTGCACCAGCGACGGGATGGTCGCCTCCGTCGCCTGGACGTCGACGCGCAGGCCCAGTTCGACCGCGGTGGCCGCCGTCTGCGGGCCGATGACCGCGATCACCGTGGTCTCGTGCGGCTTACCGGCGATCCCCACCAGGTTGCGCACGGTCGAGGATGACGTGAACACCACGGCGTCCACCCGGCCGCCCTTGAGCGCCTCCCGGATCGGAGCAGGCGGTGGCGCGGCGCGCACAGTGCGGTACGCCGTGACGTCGTCGACGTTCCAGCCACGGTCCTTCAGCCCGGCGACCAGGGTCTCGGTGGCGATGTCCGCCCGGGGGAGCAGCACCCGGTCGAGCGGGTCGAACACGTCGTCGTACTCGGGCCAGTCTGCCAGCAGACCCTCGCTGGACTGCTGGCCGGACGGGACGAGATCCGGCCGGATTCCGAAGGCGCGCAGCGCATCTGCGGTCGCCTCACCGATCGCGGCCACCTTGACGCCGGCGAACGCCCGCGCGTCCAGGCTGCGTTCCTCGACCTTCTCCTGGACGGCCCGGACCGCGTTCACCGAGGTGAAGGCGACCCACTGGTAACGGCCCGACACCAGGCCGGTGATCGCACGTTCCATCGGGGCGGCTGTCCGCGGCGGCTCCACCGCGATCGTCGGTACCTCCAGCGGACTCGCGCCGTGCGAGCGCAGCAGATCCGAGAGGATGGCCGCCTGCTCCTTGGTCCGGGGCACCAGAACCGTCCAACCGAACAGCGCCCGTGACTCCCACCACGACAGCTTGCCGCGGGCCGCGACCGCCGGACCGATCGACATGACCACGCATGGTGCGTTGGCGATGACGGGCGCCGCATCGGCCTCGATCCGGTCCAAGGTGGAGGAGACCGTGCGCTGGTCGGTCGTGGTGCCGTCCACTGTCACGGCGACCGGTGTGTCGCCCGGGCGGCCCTGCTCGACCAGTGCCGCCGCGACCTTACCGACCTCGTTGGAGACCGCGGTCACCACCAGGGTGCCGGGCGCCTGGGCCAGCGACACCCAGTCGACCTCCGAGCCGGGCACACCAGCGGCGCCCAGGCCCGCGCCGATCCCACCGAGACCGAGCGACGCGCCCAGCGGCGATGCCGTAAGGCCTGCGCCCCCAAGACCTGCGCCCCCAAGGCCCGTTCCGCCCAGGCCGGACCCGCCCAGCTCAGACAGACCGCGCCCGCCGAGACGACTGGCCCCGAACGTCGCCGAACCCAGCGGCATGCCCGGCGTGTCCGCCGCCGGAGTGATGGTCGGCTGCACCCCGCTGGCGGAGAACACCCCCGCTGTGCTTGCGAAGGTGACCGGAAGCCCGGGCGCGACCCCCGAGTAGGCGGCAACCGCCGCACCGGTGGGAATACCCGGCACCACCCGGAAAGGAATCTTGGCTTTGGCCAGCGCCTGCGCGTCGGCGATACCGATCCCGGTGAGCCACGGATCCGACGCGTACAGCCGGACGACCCGTTCCCCCGCCCGGGCCCGCGCGACGACCACCGCGGTTGCCGCGTCCGCGTCCATGATTGGTTTCGCCGGTTCGGTATCGCCGATACGCAGCACCTCACCGGCAAGCGTGGCGACAATCTCTGGAGCGACATCGGGATCGACAATCACCGACTCGGCGCTGGCCAGTGTCTCGGTGGCAAGAACGGTCAGCAGGCCGGGATCGCGTGGGCCGGCTCCAACGAGAGCGACCGGGATCAGAGGCTTTTTCGTGCGGCGGGTGGCCATGATCAGAAATTTCCCATCAACGTCTGTGCTCCAGCGGACAACATCGCGTCCGCGAGGCGCTCTCCCAGCGCCTCCGGGTGGTGAGCGGGCCCGGTGACCACGCGCCGGAGAACACCGTTCCCCTCCGGCGACGCAACCACCGCCCGTAGCCGGATGACACCGGCGGCCATTGCTCCCTCGGGCGCCACCGCAACGTCGGCAAGAGCGCCGACCGGTGCGCTACAACCGGCCTCGATGGCAGCCAGATAGGCACGTTCAGCGGCAACAGCCGTGCGCGACAGTGGGTCGTCCAGCACAAACCGTAGCAGCTCGGCGAGAGTGACATTGCCTCGGTACAGGTCAGCCCGATCGAAAACACCGTCGAGCACGTCGGGATCACCCGCGCATTCGATCGCCAGCGCACCCTGCCCAGCAGCCGGCACCATCACATCCGCATCCAACACCTCGGTCACCGCGTCCAACCGGTCCAGCCGGTCCAGCCCGGCATGGGCGAGTACAACCGCGTCGACCGCTCCGTCGATCGCCTTCTTAATTCGCGTGTCGACGTTACCCCGAATCGGGACGACATTCAGCCCGAGGCCCAGCGCACGCAGCTGCGCAGCTCGCCGGGGAGACCCGGTACCGACGGTGCCGCCGGGCCCGAGGTCGCTCAACTTCCGCCCACTCGGCGTGACGACGACATCACGAGGGTCCGCGCGGGGCGGGACAGCCGCGATCACAAGCCCGTCCGGGGTCGCTGTCGGGAGGTCCTTCAGGGAATGGACGGCGAGATCGATTTCACCGGCCACCAGCGCTTCTCGCAGCGCGCTTACAAATACGCCGGTCCCGCCGAGCTGACTGATCGCCTCCTGGGAACGGTCGCCGGCGGTCACAATGTGCACCAGTTCGACCTGACGGCCCAGCCGCTCCCGCAACCAGCTCGCCACCAGGCTGGACTGCGCGAGTGCGAGCGCCGAACCCCGCGTGCCCAGCCGCAGCGCATCCCTGCGCCCGGTGGGTCCCGGGACGGACTCTCCATCCGGTCGACCTGGTCGACGGTTTCCGCTCGTCATGGTGCCTCTCGTAGCTCGGGTGCGGACACGACGGCCGGGGCCTCCCGAGGAAGGTCGAACAGCTCACGCAGCGCCTCGGCATAGGTGTCGCCGCCGGGGGACGCAGCGAGCTGCTGCACCCGCACGGTCGGCGCGTGCAGAAGTTTGTCCGCCACGCGCCGTACCGTCCCCTCCACCATCGCCCAGTCACGGGGGGAAAGGTCGGGCAGACGGGTCTGCAGCCGGTCGAGCTCCTCGCGCACGACAGCCGCGGCCTGCGCCCGAAGTGCCACGACGGTCGGCGCGACCCGATGAGCACGCCGTCGATCAAGATAGGTACCGGTCTCGGACGCCACGAGCGCCCGGACCGCCTCGACGTCGCTGGCCACCTGCTGGCCGTCAAGGGCGCTCCGCAGGGTGTCAAGATCAATAAGGGTGACGCCCGGAAGATCACGGACAGTCACCTCGATGTCCCGGGGAAGAGCGAGGTCCAGCAGGACCAGTGGCCGCCCGCCCCGACGGACCATCGCCTCGGCGATCGCCTGACGCGTCAGGATCAACCCGGCCGCACCCGTCGATGTGATCACCAGATCGGCCCGGTCCAGTTCCGGTGCCACCTGCGTCAGCGCGACCATCTCAGCCATGTAGACCTCGACGATTCGCCGGGCTCGCGCCGGGCTACGGTTCGCGACCACGAGTTCGGCCGCACCGGCCCGCCGCGCCACGGCCGCCGCCAGCGCTCCCACGACCCCCGCACCCACCAGCAGGACCCGACGCCCGGCAAGCGCGTCGATCGCGGGCAGCGACTCGGCCAGCGCGGCCCGCTCTGCGGCGCCCTCCCAGACAGCCGCGGCCATGCCCACCCCGACCGACACGATCGACGCTCCGGCCGAACCGATCGCGGTCTCACTGTGTGCGCGCTTGCCCACCCGCAACGCCGTCTGGAACAGACCGCCGAGAGTGGCTCCGGCGCTGGCCTCGACCTGGGCCGTCCGAAAAGCCGCGCGCACCTGCCCGAGGATCTGGGTCTCCCCCACCAGCATCGAATCCAGGCCACAGACGACGGAGAACAGGTGGCTGACAGCCCGAGCCTCATGGTGGACGTACAGATGCGGCGCAAGATCGGAGAGCTCTGTCCCGGTGATCCGGGTAAGTTGGTCGGAGACATCGGCAACGCCGCCGTGGAAGGTCTCCACTTCGGCGTAGATCTCGGTGCGGTTACAGGTCGACAGCACCACGGCCTCGGCGACGCATGCGGCCTGGCACAGATCGTGGAGCACCTTCGGCACATCGTCATCGGTGACCGCGGCCATCTCCAGGATGGACGTCTGCGCCGTCCGGTGGTTGAGGCCCACGGCCAGCAGGCTCATGATCCGTCACTCCCGGCGGTGCCGACAAGAGGGCTGCCACTGTGGGTATGCCGCGGTGGCGGCTCAGCCGGGGCACGTGTCATGACCGCGATCCGGGAGTCGGCGGGCCCGTCCTGGCGGCCGGCGGGACTGACTGGCGAACCGATCTCGTCCGAACCGATCTCGTCC
>NZ_CAUVXO010000144.1:0-4624 GCF_963555865.1 Protofrankia sp. Cr1 | reverse complement strand
TCCACTCCCGCTGGCACCGACAGCACAATTGGTGCGAAATTGAGGATACTCGTCACTCCCGCCGCGAGGAGCCGGTCGCACACAGCCTGCGCGGCGGCGGCCGGTGTACAGATCACGCCGATGGTCACCCGCTTCAGCTCGACCAGGGCCTCCATCTCGTCGAGCGGGCTCACCACGACACCACCGATCGACTCGCCGATCCGGCGGGGGTCGACATCGAGCAGTGCGACCACGCGGAAGCCGCGGGACTGAAACCCGCCGTACCCCGCAAGGGCGTGGCCGAGGTTGCCAACCCCGACCAGAAGCACCGAACGGTCCTCGGTCAGACCGAGTTCAGCGGCGATGCGGCTCAGCAGGAGATCCACCCCATAGCCGACGCCACGCGTCCCGTACGAACCAAGATGGGACAGGTCCTTGCGCACCTTCGCCGAGGTCACGCCGGCCGCCGAAGCGAGCGTCTCGGACGACACAGTGTGCACCCCCCGATCGGCAAGCGAGGTAAGGACCCGCAGGTAGAGCGGGAGTCGGGCGACTGTCGCCGCAGGCACCGGCGAGCGGGCACGGCCGGCCGAAACGGCCCGGCGAAACTCGGTCATGTACGGCTCCCGCACCATTTTGAGGCGCCCGGCTGCCGGCGACGCCTGCCGTCCGCCAGCAGTGCTTGACAGTCGAACAGCAGTGCTTCACGGTCGAACGACGCCGGTAGACGACTGTCCGGGTGAGTTTACGACTTCGTGAAGGCGTTCACGAAGTCGTTGTGATCTTGCGCTCAGGTCGGCTGCCGGCCCACCATCGAGCCCGGGGTCCCCCGAATGGTCGCGAAGCGGCTATGTGGGGAAAGGCCCCAGCGACCGCCGGCCAGAGCACGCCGAAGGCGGGGCTCCTCGACCCGCCAGTAACCGTGCTCCCGCCCGTCCACAAGAATCACCGGTACCCGATCACCGTAGGCTTCGACCAGATCGGCGCGAGCATCGACATCGACCTCCTGCCATCCGGCACCCACATCGCCAGCCACCCGAGCCACCGCGATCCGTGCGTCGTCACAGAGATGACAACCGGCCCGGGTCAGCAGGGTGACCCGGACGCCTCCCGGCCGACCGCTCACGCCGGCGCCCGACCCCGGCCCGCACAAACCCGCACCGCTACTCCGATCTTCGTAGCCCGACCCGTCAAAGTAGATCTTTCAAGTGGCCCAACACCATCACAAACACACTTCCCCCAGACCCATAAGACAACCACACATCTTCACCTCACCATGCACGCCCGGTGCCGGATCGTTGGCTAGACTCGGCTGTCCAGGGTCCTTGGATGGTCATCGCCGGAGGCGCGAGAAAACCATGATGGCGCCTTTTCCGGCCGGACCGCCCAGGGGCGACAGACGTCCGGACGATCCCGGTCTCGAACAGGTGACATCCCGCTTCAGTCAGCCTCGTTGATCGTTCGGAGCCGAGTATGCCCGCCGCGCCGTCCCGTGCACACCGGGGATGTGCGTGGCCGCGAACCCCGTTGCGGGTCATGCGCGGATCGCGGACGTGAACCGGTCCTGGTCGCGCCCGGCGCCGGACCCCGTCGGCCTGGCAGCGCTACGGGCCGAGATTTTCTCGGTGAACAATGCCCCGTACGCCGCCATGCTGGGCGGACCCGTGCGGGCCAGCTCGGCCATGGGTGGGTCGGTCACGCCGTCCGGCATCCGGTCGTCATCCCCGGGCCGACCGGTCGGCCACGGCACACCCGGGGTGTCCGAGCCAGCGCCGGCCCAGGGTGTCATGGGGCCGGAAACCGATGTCCCCGAACTGGTCCGCCGCGCGCAGGAGGGCGACAACGAGGCTTTCGGCCGGCTGTACGACTCCTACCTGGACGTGGTCTTCCGCTATGTGTTCTACCGGGTTGGCAGCCAGGCGATGGCCGAGGACATCGTCAGCGAGACCTTTTTGCGTGCGCTGCGCGGCATCAGAAGCTTCACCTGGCAAGGCCACGACATCGGCGCCTGGTTCATCACGATCGCACGGAACCTGATAATTGATCATAAAAAGTCGCGGCGGACACGGATGGAGTTCCCCACCGACGACATCGCAGCGACCGCGGACACCCAGCTCGTCTCAGGGCCGGAGGAATCGGTCCTTGCCGGCGTCACGAGCAAGGCCCTGATCGATGCGGTCCGCATGCTCAGCCCCGAACAACGGGACTGCGTCGTACTGCGCTTCCTGGAGGGGCTCTCCGTGCGGGAGACCGCCTTGGCGATGGACAAAAACGAAGGCGCGGTCAAGGCGCTCCAGTTCCGGGCCGTCCGATCCCTTGCCCGCCACTTCACCGCGCAAGCCGCCCCCTGACAACCCCCGCGCGACCACAGCTCCACCGCGCGCCCGATGCCGGGTACCGCTGCGTGGCCTCGTGGCACCGTACGCTTCCCAGGTTGCAGTGACAGCGTGGCCCTCCCCTGGGCCATGGACGTCCAGGAGGGCACGATGCGGTTTCAACCACGCCCGGCACGGACAGCTGATGACCGCGCCCGCAGAGCCGACGCCGAAGCTGCCGCAACCGCGGCGCTCAAGGCAGCCGCTGAGCTGGCGGCCAAGGCCCCGCCCGACCCGACCGCAGCCGCGTTCTTCGATGTGGACAACACGATGATGATGGGAGCGTCAATCTTCTATTTCGCCCGCGGACTTGCCGCGCGTGACTTCTTCCAGTCCCGGGACCTGCTGAAGTTCGGCTGGCAGCACGTGTCCTACCGGGTCCGGGGGCTGGAGAACACCAGCGGGATGCGGGATGTCAAGGAGACCGCGCTAGCGTTCGTCGCCGGTCGCGAGGTCGCCGAGATCGTCCGCTTCGGTGAGGAGATCTACGACGAGCGGATGGCGGAACGCATCTACTCGGGCACCCGGGCACTTGCCGAGCAGCACCTCGACGCGGGCCAACGGGTATGGCTCGTCACAGCCACACCGGTCGAACTGGCGGCCGTCATCGCCCGACGCCTCGGACTCACCGGCGCGCTCGGAACGGTCAGCGAGGTGTCGGACGGGCGTTACACCGGACATCTTGTCGGTGATCCACTACATGGTCCGAGCAAGGCGGCCGCGGTGGCGGCACTGGCCGAACGTGAACAATTGGACCTTTCCCGGTGCTGGGCGTATTCAGACTCCATCAACGACCTGCCCATGTTGTCGCTGGTCGGCCATCCCGTGGCGATCAATCCAGACCCCGACCTGAAGGCCGTTGCCCGGGAACGCGACTGGCCGATCAAGGATTTCCGCATCGCGCGGAAGGCCGCCCGCATCGGTGTGCCGACAGCAGCCGGAATGGGCGCGCTGGCCGGGGGCGTCGCAGCGGGCATGGCACTGCGCCGCCGGTACAGCGACGCGGTCGACTAACCCGCCGCCACCAATGCCGCCACCAACGCCGCCACTAACGCCGGGATCGGCATCGGCGGGCCCGGTGTCACCGGCTACGGGTGGCGGTGGCGGTGGCGCCGTCAGCGACGACCGCTGGGCATACCGGGATCGTTTGGCGTGCCGAGACGGGTGACCCGCGACGGTCCGGACGGCGTGCCACGGGTCACCGCGACGATGGCCACGACCGAGGCCAGCTCGATGACGGCCAGCCAGATCGCCAGGAAACCATCACCGATCACGGCCAGTAGACCGACCATGCCGGTGACTGACAGTAGATAGATGGCGACGAAACCGCGTGCCGCCCACGTCCGCCTGGATGCCCCGAAGCCTCCGGCCACCCGGAAAAAACCATGGGCGCGCGGCCTCAGGTCGGCCCGATGCCGGACGTCCGATGTCGCATCAGGCCCATCCTCAGTTGCCATGTGTCAGAAGAATACCGATCGGCGCTGCATCAGGAGCCCGTAGAGGGAGTGCTGGATTGTCTCCCGGATGCGATCAGTGAGTTCGAACACCAGCATCGGGTCCTCGGCCGCGGCCGGGGTCAGCGATTCGGTGTCCACAGGCTCACCGAACTCGATGAGCCATTTGGACGGAAGCGGTAGCAGACCGAGCAGTCCGAACCAGGGAAACGTTGGCGTGATCGGCAGGTAGGGCAGGCCAAGCAGACGAGCCAGCATCCGGAGATTCCCGATCATGGGATAGATCTCCTCAGCTCCGACGATGGTGCAGGGAATAATTGGAACCCCGGTTCGCAATGCGGCCGAGACAAACCCTCCACGACCGAAGCGCTGGAGCTTGTACCGCTCGCTGAACGGCTTTCCTATCCCCTTGAAACCCTCCGGCCACACCCCGACGAGGTGACCGTTGGCGAGCAGTCGCTCAGCGTCGGGCTGGCAGGCGAGGGTGTTACCGGTCTTGCGCGCGACAGGCGCGAGAAATGGGACGGCGAACACCAGGTCCGCGGCGAGCATCCGCAGGTGCCGATGGGCCGGATGATGGTCCATAATTGCCAGCGCGGTCATCATCGCGTCCAACGGCACCGTACCCGAGTGGTTGGCCACGATGAGCGCGCCACCGGTGTCTGGAACGTTCTCCAGGCCCCGGGTCTCAACCCGAAAGTAGCTCTGATAGATCGGCCGCAACAGCGGCGCGATGACGTTCTCGGTGAGATCTTCGTCGAAGCCGTGTTCATCGACAACGTAATCCCCGGTGATCCGCCGCCGCAGGAACGCGAG
>NZ_CAUVXO010000143.1:7879-11203 GCF_963555865.1 Protofrankia sp. Cr1 | reverse complement strand
GCAGCGAGCCCCAGTATGCCGGCAGTTGCCATGCCGGGTACCCCTGCGGGTCACCCTCCAGGCAGCCGAGCACGAAGACCGGTACCCGGTGGAGGTTGTCGGCGAGGTACTGGGCGGAGGAGGCCACCCGTAGCTGGGATGCCTGACGGTCGGGATCGGCGATCGTGGCGATCGCCCGCCGGGACGTCGTGATGTAGGCCGTGAACGATGTGCGGTAGTACTCGGCGATGGCGGTCCGCAGGCCCTGATCGGTGATCACCACCCAGTGCCAGTTCTGCGCATTGGACCCGGTCGGTGCCTGCAGAGCGATCCGCAGGCACTCGTCGATCACCTCCGGTTCGACGGGCCGTTCCAGATCAAGCCGTCTGCGCACGCTGCGGGTGGTGCTCAGCAGCTCATCCGCAGTGAGATCCAAGAGTTGCATGTTGATCTTTCTCCTGGTGTCGGGTCGGCGCACGCCGACACTATGTGTCCCGGTCGTCGGCAGCACCTGTTTCGCGCACGCGTGAGGGGATGAGTCGTCGTCCGTCCCTGTGGGTTCGTCGGGTGGCCATCCGAACCGTCGGGCGATCACACCCTCGGTGGGCAGGCCGACCAGCAGCTTGCTCAGCAGGGTCGCCAACGTGATCCGTTCGTCCGGGTCCAGGCGCTGCGCGACGGCCTGGATGATGGCGTCCGCAGGAACCTGCAGCGATGCCAGCCGGGTGAACCCGGCGCTGGTGAGTTGGAGCTGGACGCTGCGGCGGTCGGTCCTGCTGTGCCGGCGATAGACCAGTCCCTTGCGCACGAGTGAATCGACGAGCCGACTCGGACTGCCCGCCTCGCACACCAGCAGGCGCCCCAGCTCGGCCAGGCTGATCGGGGCATATTCGGCGAGTACCGCGATCACCTCGGCCTGTGACGGGGTCAGGCCGAACGGCCGCAGTATGCCGACCAGCATCCGGTCGCCTTCTCGTTGGACGGCGAGCACGAGATAGCGCAGCGCCTCAACAGCGACGTCAACCGCCTGCTTCGCCGGTGTGACGTCGGTCTCACCGTTTACATCCACTGGATCTCCGGGTGTGATGCCGACCGCATTCTTCCCACCAGCCGAAGGCGGAAAATCGGCGCTCTGAAATTGGCTGCCTACCGGTGGTAATTCGACATCTTCGCGTTCGGTGCCATTACCCATCGGTTCCCCCTGGCGCCCTTGACGCCCATCCTATGATCATGATCTGATCCTACATGTCACGACATGGATGTCACTACATGGATGTCGGATCATTCAGATATTTCGACGTGGCGCCACCCTGAGTCCGGACGGTGCGAAGCAGCTCCGTTCCACGGTCTTCACCACGACATCGACAGGAGATCAGTGCGGTGACCAGTTCAACGGTTGATGTTGTAGATCTGGGTCTTGCGCAGCTGGCGAGCGCCGAAGAGACCATCGAGGCAATCCGGCGGGGTGAAATGGTCGTCGTCATGGACGACGAAGACCGTGAGAACGAGGGAGACATCATCGTCGCGGCGGACTTCGCGACCCCGGCCGTTATCAACTTCATGATTACATACGGCCGGGGCCTGGTCTGTGTCGCCCTCACCCCCGAGCGGGCCGCGGAGCTGAACCTCCCGCCGATGGTCGTCCGCAACACCGACCACCACGCCACCGCTTTCACTGTCAGCGTCGACGGAACGCCGAGCCACGGGGTGACAACGGGCATCTCCGCCTTTGACCGGGCGAAGACGATTGAACTCCTCCTCCATGGGACGGAAGCCGACTTCAGCCGCCCGGGCCACATCTTCCCGCTGGTCGCGCGGCCGGGCGGCGTGCTGGAACGCCCCGGGCACACAGAAGGCTCCGTGGACCTCGCCCGGCTCGCCGGCCTGAACCCGGCCGGTGTCATCGTAGAGATAATCCGTCCGGATGGTCAGATGGCGCGTCGAGCGGACCTGGAGATGTTCGCCCTGCGGCACGGTCTCGCCCTGAGCACCATCGAGCGGTTGCGCGAGTACCGGGCCGCGAACGAGCCGGTCATGGCGTGATCGCCCTCGACCGCATGCTCTACCGGCTCAGCGGTCTGCTCGTGCGGCCCTCTGCGCTCCGTCATCTCCGCCACCTGACCGGGGTCGAGAATCTGCCGGATGCCGGCCCATTCATCCTCATCGCGAATCACAGCAGCTTCTTCGACCATTTCTTCCTGGAGACGGTCGTCTTCGCGGTCTCCGGTCGTCGAACCTATTTCCTCACCAAATCCGAAGCATTCTCAACACCGCTGCGCAGAATGTGGCACAAGAGCGTTGGCGCTATTCCGGTGGAACGTGACGCGCCCAGTCGGGAAACGATTCGGGCGATTTCATCGGTATTATCGGACGGCGAGATAATCTGCATCTACCCAGAAGGGACGCGCGGACCGGGCTGGCCGCTCCTCCCGTTCAAGGACGGCGCCTTTCATTTCGCGCTGAGAGGGAACGTCCCCATCGTTCCGGTCGGACTCGTCGACGCCGCCACCGTCCTTCCCCGCAAGGCGGTGGTGCCGCGGCGGGCGAAGGCTGCGGTGCACTTCGGCCCCGTGCTGGTCCCGCCCACGGGCGGGCCACGCCGGGAGCGTCTCACCGCGTTGCGGGATGCGGGCCAGAGCGTGGTGAAGGGCTTGGTAGAGGCCGGCCGGGCGGTCAGCGACGTCGACCGGCGGCAGGCGGCGCGGCGCATCGCGGCCCGCGCCACCGAACAGATCGAGAATCTGCTGGCCCATGCCGAGACCGACGGCGCGGGCTCCCGGCAACCCAACCTGAAGCCGTTGCGTCTTCTCCTGCGGCTCGCGACCATCAACGACCCGGCCAGCGTCGAGGTGGCCGTGTGCCGGCTGCGTCTCGATGGGCTGGAGGCGTTGGCAGCACGGTTTCCGCGGCGGCTCACGATGGCGGTGTCGCTGCGGCGGCGGGCCAACCGGCTACTGCGTCGCGACCCGGACCTCGACATGGCGCACTACGTGCTCGGCCGGTGGCACCTGAACATGCCGGCCGCCCTGGGTGGACGCAGGTCGCTTGCGATCGCGCATCTGCGCGAAGCCGTCCGCGTCGGTGACCCTGACGGCCGGTACGCCATGGCGCTCGCCGAGGCACTTGTCCGGGCACGTCGCTGGGTCGATGCCGAGGCGGTTCTCGTCGACGTCATCGCCTGCGCACCGGCGGACGCTCGGGGGCAGCGCCGGGCCGCGCGTGCGCAGGCACTGCGCGGCACGCTTGCCGCCCAGGCCGTGCCGGCGTTCGCGCGGCCGGCCGAGATCCTTCGGGTCCCCATGATGCCGACAGCGGCACTGCCTGCGCCCAGCGTGCCTGCGCCCA
>NZ_CAUVXO010000143.1:0-7671 GCF_963555865.1 Protofrankia sp. Cr1 | reverse complement strand
CAATCTGACCAATCTGACCAATCTTGACGACCTCCGGACGAGGCAGGCACCGTGATTCGAAGGCTCGCCACTGTCGTATGCGCACGTCCTCGCACGGTCGTGGTCGGGTGGCTGGTGCTGTTCGTGCTCGCGGCACCCTTCGGTCTCGCCCTGAACGCACATCTCAAGGCCGGCGGTTTCACCGATCCCCGATCGAGCGCCGGTGATGCCGCGGCAGTACTGGAACGTGCCTTCCACATCCCGCCGCACACGCTTCTCGTGGTGCTGCACACCGATGCCGGGCAGGTTACCGACTTTGTGCCGGCCGCGCGCGCCAGCGCGGCCGGGTTGGCTGACGTGACCGCGGTGCGGGACTACGGCGATGACCCGGCGTTGCTGTCGCAGGACCGGCGGACCACATTGCTCACCGTCAGTGTCAATGCTAGTGACACGGTGGCGCAGAATCTGGCACCCACACTGAGCAGCGCGGTCTCCGGCGCGGTGCACGGCGCCCAGGTCGACGTGACCGGGCAGCCGGCGCTCGACTACGCGTTGAACGTGCACTCCAAGAAAGACGTCGAACACGCCGAGATGATCGCTTTCCCGGTGCTGTTCGTCGTCCTCCTGCTGGTGTTCCGGTCGGTGGCGGCAATGCTCGTCCCGATCGGTGTCGCCGTGGTGGCCATCACCTGCACGCAGGGTCTGGCCTATGGCATCGCGCACGTGGTGGACCTGCAGATCCTGTTCACCAACGCGTTGTCGTTGATCGGTCTTGCGGTGGCGGTCGACTACTCTCTGTTTATCGTCAAGAGGTTCCGGGAAGAGCTCCGTCGTGGCGGGGATGTGCCGGCCGCGGTCACCACCGCGATGGCCACCGCCGGGCACTCGGTGGTGTTCAGCGGTCTGGCGGTCATGACCGCACTGCTCGCACTGTTCGTCCCGCGGATCATGGTGTTCGCCAGCATCGGACTCGGCGGGTTCATGGTGACCGCGGTGGCCATGGCCGCGTCCATGACGTTGCTTCCCGCCGTCCTGCGGCTGCTCGGTCACCGCATTGACTGGGGTACCGTCCGGCTCGGCGGCCGGGCCGCCATACCGACGGCGACGGCGGCGGCGGGGACCGTGCCACCGCCGGTCCCGCGGCTCTACCGGCGTCCCGCCATCGTGCTGGCGCTGGCGGTTGCGGGCATGCTCGCCCTGGCATGGCCGATGACGGCGCTGCGCCTGGAGGTCCCGGTGGCCTCCGCATCGATCTTGCCGGCTGACGACGAGGCACGCAAGGGTTTCGACCTGGTTCGCGCGAACCTCCAGGCGCGTGACCTGTTCCCCGTCCAAGTGGTGCTGACCAGCTCGGGTGGGGCCGGCGGGACTGCGCGCCTCGTCGACGCCGCGACCCGCGCCGCGGCCGTCGCAGCCAAAACCCCGACCGTGGGCGGCGTGTCCAGCGTCGCGTCGCTGGGGCTGCGCCGGGACGCGCTCATCACGGCGATCGACTCAGACCGCGCGAGTCTGCCGGTGGGCGCCCGCACGGCGCTGGACCAACTCTGGTCGACCGGGGCGGGGGAGACGGCCGTGACCCAGCTCGTGGTCACGCCCACCGCCGATCCGGACTCCACGGCCACCCACGATCTGGTCCGGCGGCTGCGGTCCGAGCTGCCGGCGGCGGCCGGGAGTGGGGTCACTGTGGCGGTCACCGGCGTCACCGCTCAGGGTGTGGACTTCGATCATGTGGTCGTCCGTTCCATGCCTGTGATCATCGGCCTGGTTGCCGTGGCCACCTTCCTGATCCTGCTCGCGGCGTTCGGCTCCTGGGCGGTTCCCGTCCTGGCTCTGGCGTTCAACGGCCTGGTCGTCACCGCCGGGCTCGGCGCGTTGGTCCTGATCTGCCAGCATGGCCTGCACCAGTCGGTGAACAGCGTGACCCCCGTGCTGCTCTTCGCCGTGATGTTCGGTCTCAGCATCGACTACATGGTGATCATGATGTCTCGGATCAAGGAGTTCCACTCCGCCGGCGAGCCCTACTCCTGGGCCGTTCTGGGAGGTCTCGGGCGGACGGCATCGATGGTCAACAGCGCCGCCCTGGTCATGGTCGCGGTCTTCGCGGCGTTCGCCACGGCACAGATCAGCGTCGTTCAGCAGCTGGGCATCGGTCTCGCGCTCGCCGTCATCCTGGACACGGTGGTGATCCGCCGGGTGATCCTGCCGGCGGCGCTGCTGCTCGCCGGCCCACGGGTGTGGCGTCGCCCGGGTGCGCCCACTGCGCCCATTGCCCCCGATGCCCCCGCCGTGCCGATCGTCCCGGAGCTGGCCGGGACCGTCCCGGAGCTGGCCGGGCTCGCCGGGAACGCCCGGCAGGTCTCGTCGTGAACAGCATGAAGATCGGAAATGTGCTGGTCGTGTTCGAGGGTGTCCGTCGGGTCGTCTGGCGGCATCGCCTGTTGCCGGCCGGTGTACCGGGCACCTCGACGTCATCTGACTGGGTGCTCGCGTCCGTGTGGCCCGACGCGCGCGAACAGCGTCAGGTGCACGCACACCTCGGCGCCGGTGATCCGCTGTTGGTCATGCTCGACAGCGAGCCGGCGGTGATCTCGGTGCCCGCCGAGAACGTCACCGAGCTGCCGGTGGGCCTGCGGCGCCCACCGGCAGGTGCCGACATCATCGATGTGG
This sequence comes from Protofrankia sp. Cr1, assembly GCF_963555865.1. Classification (NCBI taxonomy): domain Bacteria; kingdom Bacillati; phylum Actinomycetota; class Actinomycetes; order Frankiales; family Frankiaceae; genus Protofrankia; species Protofrankia sp. Cr1. The sequence goes on along the minus strand of NZ_CAUVXO010000143.1, from coordinate 5,025 downwards.
AGATCCCCGCGCTGGACTGGCTCCCCGACCACCTGGGCCGGCGCGGGCTCGCGTTCGCCCGGCATGCCCAGGCAAGGATCGCCGCCGTACCGGACTTCCTGCGGCCGGCGGTGGTGATCGAGGAAGGTGACGACGGGCCTGGGAACGGGACCGGTGAGGGGACTGAACACGTGCGATATGCCTACCGGACCGGCGTGCGGACCGTCCCGCCCGCCATGGTGAGGTGCATTGTCGAGCACCTGTTCGACGCCGCCTGTGGCATGGCCCCGGTGGTGTATCCATGACCACCACAGGGACCACGGCAGGGACCACCACAGGGACCACCACAGGGACCACGGCAGGGACCACGACGGCGGTGCCGGGGCGTCTGGACGGGCGGGTGATCGCTCTCACCGGCGCCGGGCGCGGCCTCGGGCTGGTCATCGCGCAGACCCTGGTGGACCGGGGGGCACGCCTGATCGCCAACTACCAGCACTCTGTGGATGAGCTGGCGCAGCTTCGTGACCGCCATCCCGCCGACGTCGTCCTCGTGCAGGGCGACGTCGGCGAGGAGTCCACAGCGCAGGCGCTGGCCGATGCGGCCCGATCGTTGGGCCACCTGGACACCCTCATCCACAATGCGGCTGTCACGCGGGACGGGCTCCTCGTCCAGATGCCGGTCGAGGACTGGGACGAGGTGCAGCGGGTCAATCTCCGGGGCGCGTTCCTGTGCACCAAACACGCACTACGGCTCATGATGCGGCGCCGGTACGGTCGGATTGTCTATCTTTCCTCGGTGGCGGCGGTCATGGGTAACCATGGCCAGGCCAACTACGCGGCGAGCAAGAGCGGGCTGGAGGGGCTCGCCCGGACGGTGGCGCAGGAGTACGCCCGGTACAACGTCCGCACCGTTGTGCTCGCGCCCGGGATCGTTGCAACCGGTCTCGCAGTGGCCATCGATCCCAAGATCCAAAAGGCCAAGGTGGCCCAGCTTCTGCTCGGCGAATCCCAGCCCGAGGACGTCGCTGCCGCGGTCGCCTTCCTGGCCGGGCCGGATGCGGACTTCGTCAACGCGACGACCCTGCGGCTCGACGGGGGCGTGGCCTTCTAGACTCCCAGGATGATTCGTGACGAGGACGCCGTCTTCGGGTAGTTCTCGCGAGGTAGTCCTGGGAACTGGGATCAATCGTCCCGGCGGGGAGCTGGAGGTGTAGTGGCGATGACGCCGACAGAACCCCGCGAGCGGCTGCCCGCGCTCGGCCTCGACGAGATCGTGTCGGTGGCGTTGGATCTCGCTCGGGAGCTCGGCCTGGACGGCCTGACCATGCGGACCGTCGCAGGCCATTTCGGCACCACCCCGATGGCGCTCTATCACCACGTCCGCGACAAGCAGACCCTGGTAGATCTTGTTGTGGACGCTGTGCTCGCGCAGGTGCGGGTACCCGACCAGGGCTCCTGGGAGCAGCGCCTGCGGACGTTGTCGCTGGCCGTCGCGGATGCCCTGGACCGTTATCCCGGTGTTGCCGCGCGGCTGGCCGACACACCGGGCCTGCCGCCCAACGGCCGCCGACTGATGGAGGCCTCCCTGTCGTTCCTGTTGGACGCCGGGTTTGACGAGACCGAAGCCGGGCTCGCCTATGCAACGGTCCACACGTTCATGTACGGCCGTTTCAACGTGGAGGCGGCGATGCGGGGACGGCGAGCACCTCGTAGCCGGGCGCCGGTGGCCGCTGGTTTCCCCGCGCTGGACCTGGTCGGTCCCGCCCAGGTCAACCTGCATGGGCGTGACTTTCGGGAGTACGGCCTGGACACCGTGATCAGCGGCCTGCGCAACCGGCTCGCCGAGACCCGGGCGCGAGCCGCCGGCGTGACCCCCGCGTCCCCGTCACCATCCTGACGGGGCCCGTCATCCCCCTTGCCGGGGGGCCTGCGGCAGAGGCGACACTCCGCTCGAATTGAGGTATACAAGATAAAGTCGTTATACCGAGTGGCGGGGAGTCGCACATGGTGAAGATCTGGGTCAACTCGGCGGACTCGCACGTGCTTGAGCCGCACGATCTGTGGAGGGACGCCCTCCCGAAGCGGCTCGCGGACCGTGCTCCACGCGCCGAGCGGGCGGATGGCAGGGAGACCGTCTACGTCGACGGGCAGATCATTCGCCGCGATCCGATCGCGTTCTCCGACGCGATGCGGCCGCCCGGCGCGGAGGACCCTCGCATCCGGCTGGAAGACCTCGACGAGCAGGGGGTCTGGGCCGAGGTCGTCTTCCCGTCCCGGGCGCTCTGGACGACGATCATGACTGATCGGGAGTTGGCCCGCGAGTGCGGGAAGGCCTACAACGACTGGTGCCTGTCGGAGGTCATGGGCGTCTCGCCGCGTTTCGTGGGAGTAGCCGTGGTCTCGGTGCTTGACACCGACGATGCCGTCGCCGAGCTGGCGCGCGCCGTGTCGGCCGGTTACCGGGCGGTGTTCCTGCCGGCGACCCCGCCGGAAGGCCGCGACTTCAACAACGAGGTCTGGGAGCCGCTGTGGGCGGCCGCGGCCGAGGCTGACATCCCGATCTGCTTCCATATCGGCACCGGTGCCGAACAGAAGGTAGCCCGGGGCCCGGGTGGCGCCGTCATCAACTACGTGGAGACCTTCTACCCGGCCCAGCGCACCGTTGCCCATCTCGTGGCATCCGGTGTGCTGGATCGTTACCCCGGCCTGCGGATCGTGATGGCTGAAAGCGGTGCCACGTTCGTCCCGGCGCTCGCCGACCGGATGGACGAGGCCTACCGCCAGCACGACATGTTCGTTCGCCCCAAGCTGTCGCGGCGACCCAGTGAGATCATCTACAGCCAGGTCTACGCATCCTTCCAGCATGATCCCAGCGCCATCGGTACGGCGACCGCGCTGGGTTTCCGCAACGTCATGTGGGGCAGTGACTACCCACATCTGGAGGGGACCTTCCCGAACACCCAAAAGGTGCTGCACGAGCTGTTCGACGACGTGGCGCAGGACGTGCGACGCCGCATCACCATCGACTGCTTCAACGAGGTGTTCGGGGTAGCCGAGCCGCCCGTGACCGTCTAGTGGGCCAAAGGGCGCGCGACGATCGTCAGATCGCGCGTCCGCAGGCCGTAGTCCCCGGAGCACTGACGGTCCGCGATCGCACTCACTTGTCCGAATGAAATATTGAACTATGTTCACTGTATTCGGACAGAGGTCGAGAGAAGGGGGCGCAATGAGCTCACTGGACGGCAAGGTGGCCATCGTTACCGGGGCGGGCCGGGGCATCGGACGGGAGGAGGCCCTGTGGCTCGCGGCCGAGGGCGCCCGGGTCGTTGTCAACGATCTTGGTGGCGACCGCACCGGGCTCGGAGCGGATGCGACACCGGCTCAGGAGACCGCGCAGTTGATCCGTGACGCAGGCGGCGAAGCGGTTGTCAACGGGGACGACGTCGCGGACTGGGCCGGTGCCCAGCGGCTCGTTCAGCAGGCGGTCGACACCTATGGCGACCTGAACGTGTTGGTCAACAATGCCGGGATCCTGCGTGACGGGATGAGTTTCAACGTCACCGAGGAGGACTGGGACGCGGTGATCCGCGTCCATCTCAAGGGCCACTTCGCGCCGTCACGGTTTGCCGCCGCCTACTGGCGCGGACGTTCGAAGGCAGGCCAGCCCACCTACGGGCGGATCATCAACACGACCAGCGACTCGGGCCTGTTCAGCAATCCCGGGCAGTCCTCGTACGCCGCGGCGAAGACGGGGATCGCGTCGATGACCCTCGTCCTGGCCCGCGAGCTGGAACGCTTCGGCGTGACCGTCAACGCGATCGCACCACGGGCGCGGACGCGGCTGACCGCGACGATCGGTATGACGCAGGAGGTGGAGGACGGTTTCGACGAGCTTTCGCCGGCGAACATCGCGCCGCTGGTCGCCTTTCTGGCCAGCCCGCACGCGTCCGACGTCAACGGGCAGGTCTTCTGCGTGGGCGGTGGCCAGGTGATCTGGATCGGGCCGTGGCACGAGGTGGGTCGGGTCGAACGGGACGCGCGCTGGACCGTTGAAGATCTTGTGAGTGCCCGGGCGGAGCTGTTCGCCGGTGGTTCGCCGGGCGTCCCGCCGCTGGTCATCCCAGGGTACGAGGCACCCGCCGGTGCTGCCGGTGCTGCCGGTGCCGCAGGCGCGCGGTAAACACTAGTGGCGGACTGGAGTGGGCTCCGAGAGCGGATCGTTCTCTGGGAGGACGACTTCGCGCTCGTGGTCAATAAGCCACCTGGGCTGTCCGTCATGGGTGAACGCCACGACACAGACCTCGTCACGATGGCTGCCGACGCCGGTGAGCTCCTGTGGTGGGTAAACCGAATCGACAAGGTGACCTCGGGCGCGGTGGTGCTCGCCAAGACGCAGAAATCCCATGGCGCGCTCACTCGCCAGTTCGTGAAGCAAACCGTGGCCAAGGCATACCTGGCGATATGCCAGCCTGGCCACTTTCCTGACCGGGGCACCATCGACCTGCCGCTGCTGACCGCTGGCAGCGGCAGGATTCGAGTAGCAGCAGAACGGCAGCATATCGAGCATGATCCAGCGGTCGGCACGTGGTATGTCAAGGCCGCCAACCTGCTGGCACGTAAGAACTACCCGTCACGTACCGACTTCGTGAACCTCTGGGATGACGACCAGCATGTCGTGGTCCTTGCGATGCCCGTGACCGGCCGCAGGCACCAGATTCGCGTCCACCTCGCCTGGGTCGGCCACGCCATTGTCGGCGACCCCTTGTTCAGCAAGAAGACCGACGCACCGACACCGCGTACCCATCTTCATTCATTGCGGATCGCTTTTGAGACGGCAGCGCCCCGGCCGCAGCGGGTCGAGGTTGAAGCCAAACCTGGTACCGACTTCTGGGAACCTGTTGTCCGGGGGTTGGCACCCCGTTCTCCCGACGAACTTCTGGATGCGGCCGATGCCATCCTCAAGGGAAATTCACGACGAGACCGGCGGCTACCCGTCAGCGGCTGATTGATCATGCTTATCAGGTGCACGGCCGTCAACGGTCAACC
>NZ_CAUVXO010000142.1:10457-12346 GCF_963555865.1 Protofrankia sp. Cr1 | reverse complement strand
CGGCAGACCCGTGCGGACGTCCCGGAAGAGGTAGAAGTCATGACCGACGAGCTCCATGTTCGACAGGGCATCGTCGAGAGTCATCGACGTGGCTCGATGGATCTTCTCACGGACGACCATGGGCGACCAGTCCGGATCCCCGTAATCTGCGTCGCTATCGGCACCTGCGTGGACATCGCCGTCACGATCGGGGTCGGCACGCCTCGCGGAGTCGCCGAAGCCTTCCGTACCGACCCGCGGCTCGTCCACGGCCCGCGAGAGCTGGCCCGACGACCCACGCGCCGCGCCGTTGTGACAGCTGCGTCGTTCAGCGGCGCGCCGTAGCCGTTCCGTGAGCTTTGCCGCTGCCAGGTCGAACGCAGCGAACGGATCCGCGGCGGCAGCCTCGGCTCGGATCACCGGGCCCCGTGAGAACACGGTCAGCTCAACACGATCACAGACATCCGCCATCCGCGGATTGTGTTCGCGGGAGAGCTCAGCATCCACCCGGAAGGCCTTGTGATCGAACCGCTCCAGCTTCGCAATCTTGGCTTCGGCGTGCTTGCGGAACCTCTCGGGAACCGCGGTGTGCCTTCCCTTGAAGACGATGTCCACTCGTTTCACCTTCCTGTCGACCGGAGGCGGCGATGACCGAACGATCCCGCGGGATCGAGCCAATCCGACCTTCCGATGCAATTCCGTATGTCAGGGCTTATCTGCCTCGTTCCTTCCGGCCGGACCCCGAGCGCCCTGGTCCGTCGCTTCGCTTGTCCACTCCCGCGGCGCCGGTGCGGGTGACGACAGTTTCAACCCTGCGGTACCCCGGTCGCAGCCAAATGGACACCTTGGGGCCGGTCATCTCGAGAAGGGCGGCGGCGCGCCGATGTCTCGAGGAGCGCGGCGGCGCGCAGACGTCGCGGCGACTACGGCGGCGGCTGATACCGGTACCCCACCGGCACGCAGCGCCCGCGCAGCCTCGGTCAGGGTCGCACCCGTCGTCACAACATCGTCGATGACAATGAACAACGCGGCCGGCGGTGAACAGTGAGTGACTCTGTCCTGCCCCGGCAAACCCCTGGCGAGACGGAGTTCGTCGACAATTCGGACTCCGTGTCGCAGCCCGAACGCACCGCTGAGATTGCTCGCGCGCTCCACCGCGGATAGAGCGGCCTGATCGGCCACCGCCCGGGCCGCCCGCAGCATCGCGACCACCCGTACCGGCACCCCGGCCGCGCGCAGCACCCCCGCGGCGCCGTCACCGAGCCTGCGTACATGGTCGAAACCTCGCCGGCGAACGGCCGACCGGGTCGACGGCACCGGCACAAGAATCACCAAGCCGGTATGCGCCGTCCCGACGCGGGCCGCCATCACCGCGCGGGCAAGCGCCGACGCCAAGGGCCGCCGGGCGTCCTGCCGGCCTTTCTCCTTGAACGCCAGCAGAAGCTGGCGGCACGGTCCGTCGTAGACGGCGCCGGCAAAGCATCGCGGTGGTGGCCCCCGCCGCCCCGGTGTGGCCATCTGTCCCGGAGCGGCGAGGAATGCCGGACGATCGACCGAGGCTGCGCAGGTCGGGCAGACCGCCGGGCCCGGACGGCCACAGCCGGCGCAGGCACGCGGCAGGAGAAGATCCAGAAGGACCTCGAATGCGGCGCCGATATACGTGTTGGGCATGTATGGGATGGTCGGCCCGTTGCGTCCGCTTGGCGAGGGCGCTGCAGTCCCTGTGGACAACCCGGCTGTGGACGACAATGGCCGCGAAGAGCGCCTCACGAAATGATCTGCGGGAAGTCGCCTCTCCCCGCGCTGGCAGAGGCTCCGAGACGTACGACTTCAGGGAGACCGACATGACCGACGGACCCGGCTGGGGGCAGCCGCAGCAGCATGGCGGGCCCGATCCCGCTCAGGGCCAA
>NZ_CAUVXO010000142.1:3648-9879 GCF_963555865.1 Protofrankia sp. Cr1 | reverse complement strand
GCAACCGGGCGGACCCGGCCAGTGGGGACCGGGACAGCCCGGACCATGGCAACAGGCCGAAAAGCCGGGGATCATCCCGCTACGGCCGCTCGCGGTCGGCGAGATTCTCGATGGTGCCTTCTCCGCACTGCGCCAGAACCCCGGGGCGACCATCGGGCTGACCGTCGCCGCGACCACCGTGGTCCAGATCATCAGCACTCTGCTGACGGCCTGGAGTCAACGGACGTCCACCAATGCGGAGATCTTCGCCACGATCATCACCGCTGTGCTCTACGGCGTTCTCGCCATCGTCCTGGCCGGGATGCTGAGCGCGGTGATCAGCGACGCTACCCTGGGTAGCAAGATGAGTGCCGGCGAAGCCCTGCGACGCATCCAGCCCCGGTTGGGAGGCCTGATCGGCCTGTCCATCGCAGTAGGCGCCCTGACCCTTCTCGGACTCATCGGGCTGATCATCGGCGCCCTGTTCGTTACGGTCGCGCTGGCCATGTCAACGCCCGCATTCATCCTCGAGGGCGGGAGCATCGGGACGGCCATGCGGCGTTCGTGGACGCTGGTCCGTGGCGCATGGTGGCGAACCTTCGGGATCATACTGCTCACCTACGTCATGGTCACGGTCCTCACGGCCATCCTCCTGATCCCCCTGGCCGTGATCATCGCCGCTGGTGGCGGCTCGCTGACCGATCCCTACAGCGGCGCCCTGACAACGCTCGGCCTCCTGGTCACCGCCGTCATGAACATCGCGGTCCGGGCTGTGACCACGCCCATCACGGCGGGGGTCATCGTGCTGCTGTACATCGACCGCCGCATCCGGTTGGAAGGCCTGGACGTAACCCTCGCCCAAGCGGCACGGGACCGTGCGACGAGCGGCCGGGGATACCAGTAGACGTCATGGTCGGGCCGACGGTAACCCGCGACGGGGCGGCGGACGACGCTCGCCACGAACTTTCCAGGGGCATCTACCACGATGCCGGGCCGGGATGGACCGAGCGCGTGCTGAGCTGGATCGGTGACCGGCTGACCGACCTGTGGACCAGCGCCACCCAGCCGTCGGGCCACGGGCTCGGCATAGCGGCGGTCGTCATCGTGATGGCCCTGGTCGCCGGCGTCGTGTGGCTACGGCTCGGCCCGGTACGACGGACCGCGCGAACGAAGATAGTCGATCTTGATCTCGGCAGCCCGCTGTCCGCCGCCGCGCTGCGAGCCGAGGCCGACAGCCGTGCGCTGGCGGGTGCCTTTGCCGAAGCGGTGCGGTCACGACTGCGGGCAATCGTGCGGATGTTGGAGGAGACAGGAGTGCTGGAACCCCGGCCGGGACGCACCGCGGGCGAGCTCGTCGCCGAGATCGCCCGAATCGACGCCGGGAAAACGCCCGCTCTGGACGCGGCGGTAACGGTGTTCAGCGAGATCTGGTACGGCGGGACCGAGGCATCCGCGGCCTCCTACCGGCTCGTCGTCCAAGCGGATGAGGTGCTGATGGGTATGCGGCCGCACCCGGTGGGCCAGCCGGTTCGCACCTTCACGGCGCCGGCGTGACCACCACCGCGCTGCGTACCGGACCTGCCCCCGGGGCGGTCCAGCGTCGAGTCCGGGCCGGCGCCGTCCTCGTCCTGCTGGTCATCGCGTCCGCCGCCGCATCCACCATGCTTGCCAGGCCCAACGGCCGCCCGCTCGATCCGACGTCGGCCGCACCGGGTGGGACCAGAGCACTGGCTGAGATCCTTGGGGCACACGGCGTCGGCGTCACGGTGACGGACAACCCCACCGAGGCCGCGGCAACTGCCGCGGATCGTGACATCACGATCGTGCTGGCATATCCCGAGCGCGTCACCCCGGCGACCCTTGATGCCCTTGCGAACACGGTCAACCGGGGCAGCGACCTGCTGCTCATCGAGCCGGTCACCGCTGTCCTCGAGGCGTTGGATCTACCGCTGGCCAACACCGGCGGCGTTGCGCCCGCGACACCTGTGCCGGGGTGCGGGCTGCCCGAGGCCGAGGTGGCACAGGCCGCCACTCTTGGCGGCGGTTCGGGCTTCCGCGTCACCCAGCCGAGCGCCAGCCGGGTGGCGGCCTGTTACCCGGTGCATTCGACCGCGACCCTGGTCGTGCTGGCGCAACCGGCCAGCGCCACGGCGGGGCGCCGGCCCGGACGGTTCGTCGTGGCCGGTAGCGCCGCGTTCATGACCAACGGGCAGCTGGCGCACGAGGGCAACGCGGCACTCGCAATCGGGCTTCTCAACCGGCATGCGGCGGTGACCTGGGTGCTCCCGCAACCGGGCGGGCCGGGCTCCGTCGCCGCCCGCAGCAGTCTGGTCGACCTGCTTCCCGACCGGGTCGTGCTCGGCTGTCTCCAGATCGCCGTCGCGCTGATCGTCCTCGCCCTGTGGCGCGGACGCAGGCTCGGGCCGCCGGTGGCCGAACCGCTGCCGGTCGTGGTGCGGGCGGCTGAGACCGTCGAGGGGCGGGGACGGCTCTACGCGGCGGGGAAGGCACGGGAACTGGTCGCAGCGGCGCTGCGGGCGGGACTGCGGGCGCGCCTGGCCGAACGACTCGGGCTGGCGACCCGGGCCGGCCCACCAACCTCGCGGAACCCCGCGGCCACGCATCCCGAACCGGACCCGAACGCGCTCGTGACCTCGGTCGCCGATCGAACCGGGCGGTCACCGGTCGAGATCGCATCGCTCCTGTACGGTTCCGGGATGAGTCACCACACCACCGCGGCAGCCGGCATGTTCCAGACAAAGGGCGCATCAGTCGACGATCATGCGCTGTTGGGGCTGGCGGAGCAGCTCGACGCGCTCGACCAGGACGTGGCGGCGGGATGAGCGCCCCGGGAACACCCAGCGACGGCGATGTTGTGGTAACGACACCTTCACAGAGAGAGACGGCCACCAGGTCAGCCATGTCGACCGAACCGCACCTGTATCCCGGCCCACCGGCGGCCGAATCCCCCCCTCATCGGGGTACACCGGATGAACCCGAAGCGGCCCGCCAAGCGCTGATCGCGCTGCGCGAGGAGGTGGGCAAGGCTGTCATCGGCCAGGATGCCGCGGTCAGCGGCCTTGTCGTGGCACTGCTCTGCCGCGGGCACGCGCTGCTCGAGGGCGTCCCGGGGGTTGCCAAGACCCTGCTGGTCAGGGCACTCGCCGCGGCGTTGTCCCTGGAGACCAAGCGGCTGCAGTTCACCCCCGATCTGATGCCGGGAGACGTCACCGGATCGCTCGTCCACGACACCGGCACATCCCGGTTCACCTTCCGGGAAGGGCCGGTGTTCACCAACCTGCTGCTTGCCGACGAAATCAACAGGACGCCGCCCAAGACTCAGGCCGCGCTCCTGGAGGCGATGGAGGAACACCAGGTCAGCGTCGACGGAGCACCGCGGCGGCTGCCGGTACCGTTCGCGGTCATCGCCACCCAGAACCCGATCGAGCACGAAGGCACCTACCCGCTGCCCGAAGCGCAGCTCGACCGCTTCCTGCTGAAACTCACCGTGCCGCTGCCGCCGCGGGACGACGAGATCAGGATGCTCGCCCACCACGCGTCCGGCTTCGACCCCGCCAACCTCGATGCGGCCGGAATCCGGCCGGTCGCCGGACCGTCGCAGTTGGCGGTCGCCCGCGACGCCGTCCGCGCCGTCGCGGTCCGACCGGACGTCCTCGCCTACATCGTCGACCTGGCCCGGACAACCCGGGCCGCACCCGCCGTCGCGCTGGGAGTTTCCCCGCGCGGTGCGACCGCACTGCTGGCCACGACACGGGCGTGGGCCTGGCTGTCCGGACGCGGGTATGCGACCCCGGACGACGTCAAGGCGCTCGCGCGACCGACCCTGCGGCACCGGCTCACGTTGCGTCCCGAGGCCGAGCTCGAAGGCGTGACCGCCGACACCGTCCTCAACCAGGTGCTGGCCACCGTGCCCGTACCGCGGTAAAAGAGCTCACGGGTGGCCATCACCGGACGGTCCGCGGCGCTCGCATTCGCGAGCGCGCTGATCATTTTGTTCTCCCCGGCCCCAGGCTGGACGCTGCTGGTGGCCAACGGCCTGCTGATCGTCGCAATCGTCGTGGATCTCACGCTCGCCGGCGGCGTGCGCACGCTGGTGTTCGCCCGGTCCGGGCCGAACGCGGCACGGCTCGGTGAAGCGGTGCCGCTCGTTCTGGCGGTGACGAACACCGGGCGCCGGACGGTTCGCGCCCACATCCGGGACGCCTGGCCGCCGTCGTCGGGCGCCACACCACGCGTCTGGCCGGTGACCGTCCCAGCTGGACAACGGCGCTTCGGCGACATGGTGCTGCGGCCCACCCGCCGGGGTGACCGGCATCCGTACCGGATAACGGTCCGCTCGCTGGGACCCCTCGGCCTCGCCGGTCGGCAGGGCCGGCACGTCGCGCCCTGGCGGCTGCGGGTGTTACCGGCGTTCACCTCCCGCCGCCACATTCCCGCCGCGTTCGCCCGCCTGCACGAGATCGAAGGTAACGTCACACTGCGTGGGGGCGGACAGGGCTCGGAGTTCGACAGCCTGCGCGACTATGTTCCGGGCGACGACGTTCGAATGATCGACTGGCGGGCCAGCGCACGGCGCGGCACGGTCGCGGTCAAGTCGTTCCGACCGGAACGTGACCGCCGGGTCATCTGCGTCCTGGACACCGGGCGGACCAGCGCCGGTCGGATCGGCGACGCTCCACGCCTGGACCACGCGATGGACGCCGCCCTGCTACTGGCCGCGGTGGCCGCCCGGGCCGGTGACCGGGTCAGCCTGATCGCCCATGACGCGGTCGCCCGCGTCACGCTGCCCTCGGCAGGCGGCCCGAATCTGCTGGTCAGGATGAGTGCCGCGCTGGCGCTGGTGGAACCGGTGCTGACCGAGGCCGACCACCGGGCGATCGTCTCCACGGTCATGCGTACCGCCAGCCGGCGGTCTCTGGTGGTGCTGTTCACCGAACTTGCTCCCGCGGTGATCGAGGAAGGTCTGTTGCCGGCACTGCCGGCGCTGACCGCTCGGCACACCGTCGTCGTCGCGGCGGTGAGCGACCCGCGCGTGGCTGAGCTCGCGGCCGGCCGCGGCGACGTCCGCGCGCTGTATTCCGCCGCCGCTGCCGAACAGGCGCTGCTTCGGCGACGCCAGCTCACCGCTCTGCTCCGCCAGCACAGTGTGCAGGTCGTGGATGCCCCACCCACGACCTACGCGGCCACCGTCACCGACATCTACCTGACGCTGAAATCCGCCGGCAGCCTGTAGCCCGACAGCCTGTAGAGGCTCGCCCGAACCGGGCCCGACGTGGCGCCGGTGCCCGGTCAGACGGTCGGCGCGAGATCGGCAGAAAGATCCTCTTCCAGGTCGCCGGTCTCCCCCGCGACCACGGCACGACGGCCGTAGACCCAGACATATCCGACGAACACCGCCAGGGCGAGGGCGCCGATGGCGATCCGGACCCCGGCGGGCAGGGCTGACGGTGTCACGAACGCCTCGATCAGACCGCTGACCGCCAGGGCGACGGCCAGGCCGAGTGAGATCACGACAGCCGCCCGGCCCTCAGCCGCCAGCGCCTCGACCCGGCGGCGCGGGCCCGGATCGATAATGGACCAACCCAGGCGTAGGCCGACCGCGCCCGCGGTGAACACCACGGTCAGCTCCAACAACCCGTGCGGCAGGATCAGCGTGAAGAACTGGGACGCCTCGCCGCAGCTGGTCATGTAGCCGCCGACAAGCCCGAGGTTGCCGGCGTTGACCAACAGCACCGTCAGCGTCGGGATGCCAGCCAGGGCACCCAGCGCGATGGCCGAGGCGCTCACCCAGGCGTTGTTCGTCCACACATGTGCCGCGAACGAAGAGGCGGGATTCTCCGAGTAGTACCTGGCGAAATCCGTCCGGCACAGGGCTGCCACCTCATCCCGGGGAAGCAGCCCGCTGTACGCGGCCGGGGAGTTCACCACCCACAGGCCCAGGGCGAGAGCCACCGCGAGCGAAACCGCGCAGGTGGCGAACACCCAGCCGCGACGGGCGTATACCGCCGCCGGGAACGTCACGGCGAAGAACCTGCCGACGACATGCCAGCCCGGGTCCCGGGCACCCGCGACAACGGACCGCGCCCGGGTCACCGTGCCGGCAAGGCGGTCAACCAGCATCGGGTCCGGATAGCGGCTACGGATCACCGACAGGTGCGTCGCGACCTTCTGGTAGAGGTCCACCAGCTCGTCGAGCTCTGCACCGGACATCCGGCGGGGCCGCGCGGCCCG
>NZ_CAUVXO010000142.1:2276-3309 GCF_963555865.1 Protofrankia sp. Cr1 | reverse complement strand
GGGAACAGGCAGGTTGAGGATAATGGGTGCCCCTGCCCGGGCCTGCACCCCCCGGGAGATATCGTCCAGAATCATGCGGGAGACGACACGGACCGGAGACGCGGCGTGAGCCAGTTGGTCACCGGCGAAGCCGTCACGATCGACCTTCGAGTCGCCCGGCTCGGCTCGCGGCTCATCGCCGCCACTGTCGACCTCAGCCTTCAGGTCGTCGCGCTCCTCATCATGGCCTTCGCCGCGTTCATGATCGTGGGTCCGGACAACGACGCGCTCGCCGCCACCGTCTATCTGCTCATCGTGGTCACGGTACTGGTCGGCTACCCGGTGACGGCCGAGACCGTCTGGCATGGACGCACCATCGGCAAGGTGGCCATGGGGCTGCGCGTGGTGCGCGACGACGGCGGACCGATCCGGTTCCGCCATGCCTTCGTCCGCGGCCTGCTCGGTGCCGTGGTCGAAAGACCCGGTGCCCTGCTGGGGATCCCCGCCGTGGTCAGCATGCTGATCTCGGAGAAATCCAAGCGGCTGGGCGACCTCCTCGCCGGCACGGTCGTCCTACAGGAGCGGATCCCACGCGGTAACGCCGCGCCGGTGATGATGCCTCCGCAGCTCGCCTACTGGGCGTCCAGCCTGGACCTGTCCGTGTTCGGGGACGCCCTGGCGCTCTCCGTCCGTCAATTCCTCGGCCGGGTCCAGGAGCTCTCGCCCGAGGCTCGCGAGCGAATCGGCAGCCAGCTCGTGGCTTCCGTGCTTGCCGTCGTCACGCCACCACCGCCGCCGGGTACACCCGGTTGGGCCTACCTGTCCGCGGTCCTCGCCGAACGCACCGCACGTGCACATCGGCGGCTCACCGGCGGCCCGCCGGGATGGCAGCCGTCGCCCTACCCGAATCCGGCATTCCAGCATCCGGTCTCCCCGCACCCGACCCAGCGGATGCAGCCGACCCAGCCGGTTGAGCAACCCGCACCCGGCCCCTTCGTCCCGCCGAGCTGAAAGCCCGTTTTGGGTCGATCCTCGTCCGGCGCCATCAATGATC
>NZ_CAUVXO010000142.1:0-1870 GCF_963555865.1 Protofrankia sp. Cr1 | reverse complement strand
TCGTGGACCTGATCTGGCATGGTTCGCCATCCAGCCGCGCTGCCTGAAGCAGGCCCACCCGCCCGACGCCATCACAGGTCGGACACAGCATGTTGACTTCGCGGCCAGCAGGCTCGGGCCGATCGCCCGCAGCTGGCTGCGCGCTCACCGGCGCCGTCCCGTAGCCACGGGACCACTGTAGGGACCACGAAAGGCACGGTCGGGATATTCAGGACTTTTCAGGTCCGGATCAGAGCATAGTGTGCTCTGGCTCATACTCCAGCGCATGCCTTCGGACAACCGGGGAACTCATCGACGCGACCGGGCACACCCGGCCAGCCGCACCGCGCACAACCCGGCGGCGCGGCGCACAACATAGCCCCATCCAGGGGACGGCGAGCGCGCCGGGTTCCGGCCTGCCACGGGGGTCAGTCAGAATCTCCTCGTGGGCCACAGCTCATGTGATCATGGAAGGTGACGTCACGGCCGTGCAGAGAGACTCCGCGTTGCGGACCACCCCCACAGGTGGTCATGGCGACAGGGTGACCGGTGTCAACGACGACGGTGTCAGTGACGTTCACGGTGGCGATCGCGGTGGCGGTGGCGGTGGCGACGATGACAACGGCGGTCGTCGGCGTCGGGGTGGCCGGCTCACCCGCATCGGGCTGGTCGTCACCACCGCAGGGCTCGGCTTGGCGCTGCTGTTCCTACCTATGATCAGCGCGGTCGGCCTGTTCGCCAAGGCATCGGCCGACCATTACCTGGCTCTGCCCGCCGAGCTCGCCACGCCGCCGCTTCCTCAGAGCTCCACCATCCTCGCCGCTGACGGCAGTCTCATCGCGACGCTGCGCGGCGAGGAGAACCGCACCGTGGTTGACGGCAAGGCCATCCCGAGGGTCATGCGGGAGGCCATCGTCGCCATCGAGGATTCGCGTTTCTACACCCATGGCGGGGTGGACGTGAAGGGGGTCGCCCGGGCGGCGCTGCGCAACAGTGAGGCGGGCGACGTCCAGCAGGGCGCCTCGACGCTGACCCAGCAGTACGTCAAGAACGTGCTGCTGCAGAACGCGCGTACCAAGCAGCAGCGTGAGGACGCGGCCGGGACGTCGCTCCAGCGCAAGATCCAGGAAGCCCGGTATGCCGTCGCGCTGGAGAACACCCTCACCAAGGACGAGATCCTCGGCCGCTACCTCAACATCGCCTACTTCGGTAACGGGAACTACGGTGTCGGTACCGCCGCCCAGAACTACTTCCATGTCGGGATCGCAGACCTGACGCTGCCCCAGGCGGCGCTGCTGGCCGGGCTCGTGCAGAGCCCCTCCCTGTACGACCCGGTGAACCATCCCGACGCCGCCAGGGTCCGCCGCGACGTCGTCCTGGACCGGATGGCGGAGCTCGGCTACATCACCCCGGCCGTCGCGGACACGGCGGAGGCCACCCCGGTCACGGTCATCCGGGCCGCCGCAGCGGCAGCACAGGACTCGTGCGAGACGTCAAGCGCGCCCTTCTTCTGCGACTTCGTCCGTGCCCAGCTGCTCGCCGACCCGGCGCTGGGCACGACCGAAGCCGAGCGCGCCCGGCAGGTCCACGAAGGCGGCCTGGTGATCAGGACGACGCTACAGCCCAAGGTCCAGGCTGCGGCCCAGGACACGGTCAACGCCGTCATAGCGCCGAGCAACCCGGTATCGGCGACCGAGGTGATTATCGAACCGGGCACCGGCAACATCCTGGCGATGGCGGTGAACCGTGTCTTCGGCTCGAACTCCGCCGCCAACCAGACCAAGGAACCGTTGCCGACCACCGCGGTCTTCCAACCAGGCTCGACGTTCAAGACCATGGCCCTTGCCGCGGCGCTGGAGGCCGGCTACGGGCTGAACACCCAGTTCTATTC
>NZ_CAUVXO010000141.1:9301-13183 GCF_963555865.1 Protofrankia sp. Cr1 | reverse complement strand
GACGCAATCCCTACCGCCGCACCCTCCACAACACACGGGACGACCCCGGCACACGGGACGACCCCGACCAGAATCTATTCGGAGGCGTCCCGTGATGCCGGTCGACCAACACGCTGCCCGCTATCGCAGCTTCCTCGTCGCGGCGATCACGCTCGGGCTGATCACCTGGCGGGTGGCTTTCAACCTCGGCGCGTACAACACGGTGTTCTACGAGGACGTCTACGCTGTCGTGGTCGCCAGCACCATCGCGTTCGGCGCCAGTTTCCTTGCGCCCCATGAATCCCCCCGTAGAGTCAGGATCCCGGCCGTGTCGGGACGGATTCTGCTCGCCGCACCAGCTATCTGGACGGTCCTCGCCCTGAGCGTGACCGGTTCGCTCACCGCGGCGGAGTCATCACCGATCCTTATGGCGCTGGGCGTCATCATCGGTGCAACCTCCGTCCCGTACGTCCTACTGCTGCTCGCACGCGTTGTCGTACCTTCGTTGGAAACACTCCGGGGCCGGCCGCTTGCCGTCCTGATAGTGATGACAGCCCTCGTCGCTGCGGCCGGATGGCTGACGGGCCGCCACAACGATCGGTTCATGACCTGCAATGACTTCAAGGTCGCCGGCCAGGACCAACCCAGGAACTGCACACCCTGAACGAAGACGCGCTGGGGCCGGATCAGGTCCCATTACGCCGGGCGAGTCGACCGATGAACTGGCAAGGCAGAATCTAACCTGTATACACGGACTATCCGGTGGTTGATGTTGGAGGCCGTGATGAGTTGGCAGGTTCAAGAAGCAGAACAATGCTTCAGCGAGGTGCTTCGCGCCGCGCAGAACGACGGTCCACAGACCATCACCCGGCATGGCGAGGAGATCGCGGTCGTCATCGACATCAATGAATATCGAAGGCTGACTGCGCCGAACAAGAACCTCATCGATCTCCTTCTCGGCCCGCCGTACTTTGATGACGACGTCGTCTCCGTTATGGAGGAGATAGAGGTCGCGCGCAAAAAGGACTTTCCCAGGGAAATTGACATTGGTATCGGCGGATGAACTATCTGCTGGACACCAGTGTTCTCTCCGAGACCAGAAAACGCAGGCCAGACCCTGGCGTGCCGGAGTCGACGAACGCATCGTTGCGGTCACCGGCCAGGTAGCCCGGGAGCGAGGGAGCGGACGGGTGGTTCGGCCGTGGCAGGTTGGTGCACTTGACCGGGAGCCGGGGGATCTGTTCTGCTCATCAGGCCCAGCCGATGCACCAGACCCCAGCCGATGGACACGCGAGGGACACGGAGGAAACCGGTTGGAGTTCCTCCTGACGCTGAGTGCCCGGCCACACCGCCAGGCCGCCGGCGATGAAAAGTCGATCTCCAGCCACACGTCGCGGGGGATGCACATGCCCGGATGGGTCCGCGCCGCCGGCTTGCTGGCTGGCGCCGCACTCGATGTCGTTCTCGCCGACCCGGCGCGGATGCACCCGGTAGCCGCCTTCGGCACCGTTGCCGACCATGCCGAACGGTTGCTCTACCACGACAGCCGGGCCGCTGGTCTGGCCTACACCTCCGTACTCGCTGGCGGCACGGTCGTGCTCGGCGCTCTGGCGCGCACCGGCGTGGCCAGGGCCGGGCGTCGGTTTGGCTGTCAACGCGCGACATCGGTGGCATTGACCGCGGCTGCCACGTGGACGGTCCTCGGCGGGACGTCCCTGCGCCGCCACGGCCGCCGACTCGGCAGTGACCTCGCCCGCGGCGATGTGGCCGCGGCCCGAAGCCGTCTGCCGGCGCTGTGCGGTCGGGATCCGGCCGTCCTGGACACGGCCGGCCTCTCCCGCGCCGGGGTCGAGTCTCTTGCCGAGAACACCTCGGACGCGGTCGTCGGTCCGCTGATCTGGGGAGCCGTCGGTGGCGTTCCCGGCCTGCTCGGCTACCGGGCGATCAATACTCTGGACGCCATGGTCGGCTACCGCAGCAGCCGCCACGCCCGCTTCGGCTGGGCCTCAGCCCGCCTGGACGATTTCGCAAACCTCCTACCTTCCCGGGTCGCGGGGCTACTGGCATGTGCGTGTGCGCCGGTCGTCGGCGGCTCGCCCGTTGACGCCTACTGGGTGATGCGCCGCGACGGCGCGAGCCATCCGAGTCCGAACGCCGGCCAGGTGGAGGCGGCCTTCGCCGGTGCGCTCGGGCTGCGCCTGGGCGGGACGTTGCGTTACCACCACGGAGTCGAACACCGGCCGGTGATGGGATACGGCCGCACCGCCCAGCCCGCCGACCTGGAGCGAGCCGCGGTCCTGTCCGCCGCGGTCAGCGCCAGCGCGCTCGTCCTGTCAGCGGGTGTCGCCGCAGCCGCCTCGGCGGCCCGGTCGACTGCCCGGTCAGCCGTCCGGTCAGCGTGGACGTCAGGCCGGGCGCGTCGACGGAACAGAAGGTGACTGGAGGCGCACTGCTGGTTGCCGGGACGACATCGGACGCGGGTAAGAGCGTCGTCACCGCCGGTCTGTGCCGATGGCTGGCCCGGCAAGGCCTGCGGGTCGCGCCGTTCAAGGCCCAGAACATGGCGCTGAACTCCGTCGTGACGGCGGATGGCGCCGAGATCGGCCGTGCCCAGGCGATGCAGGCCGCCGCCGCCGGGGTCGAGCCGGAGGCGGCGATGAACCCGGTCCTGCTCAAACCCGGCGACGACCGGCACAGCCAGCTCATCGTTCTCGGCCGTCCGGTCGCCGAGGTGGACGCGTTGAGTTACCGTCCGCACAAGGCGCATCTGGCCGCGGTCGTCGCGGACTGCCTGGCCGACCTGCGCGCCCGGTTCGACGCGGTGATCTGTGAGGGGGCCGGCTCACCCGCGGAGATCAACCTGCGGGACACCGACATCGCGAACATGGGGCTGGCGCGGGCCGCGAACCTGCCGGTGCTGATCGTCGGCGACATCGACCGGGGCGGGGTGTTCGCCGCGCTGTTCGGCACCCTGGCCCTGCTCGACGCGGCCGACCAGGCACTGATCGCGGGATGGATCATCAACAAGTTCCGCGGCGACCCACGACTGCTCGAACCCGGCCTGCGTCAGCTTGAGCGGCTCACCGGGCGTCCCGTGCACGGGGTGCTGCCGTGGCGGTCCGGGCTGTGGCTGGATGTCGAGGATTCCCTCGATCTCGCCTCGTACCCCGGCGAACTCCCGCCGGCCGAAGCGCCGGCCGAAGTGCCGACCGCGGAGGCGAGCAAGGGGGAGTTCCTGCGGGTGGCGGTGATCCGGTTGCCGCGGCTGTCCAACGTCACCGACATCGACCCGCTGCGGGCCGAACCCGGGGTGGTTGTGGCGTTCGCGACCCGACCCGCCGACCTCCTCGACGCCGACCTGGTCGTCATACCCGGGACGCGCGCGACCGTGGCGGACCTGGCCTGGCTGCGCGGATGCGGCCTGGACGCGACACTGCGGGCACGCGCGGCCGATGGCCGGCCGGTCCTCGGGATCTGCGGCGGATACCAGCTGCTCGGCCGGCACATCCACGATCCGGTCGAGTCCGGTACCGGGACGGTGAACGGCCTCGGCCTGCTACCGGTGACCACCACGTTCGCCGGGACAAACTGCTCGGCCGGCGCGCCGGCATGAGCGCCGAGGGACTCGCGGTCACCGGCTATGAGATCCGCCACGGTCGGCTGACCGTGGACGGCGACGGCGGTGAGCCGTTCGCCGCGGACGGCATCCGCGTCGGCGCGGTGGCCGGCACCAGCTGGCATGGGCTGTTGGAGAACGACGAGTTCCGCCGGGCGTTGCTCATCGACGTGGCGACCCGAGCCGGACGCTCGTTCACCCCGGCTGCCACCTGCTTCGCCGATGTCCGCCAGCGCCGGCTCGACGCGCTCGGCGATCTGATCGCCGACCACCTCGACACCGCCGCC
>NZ_CAUVXO010000141.1:7373-8664 GCF_963555865.1 Protofrankia sp. Cr1 | reverse complement strand
GGACATCGCCACGCTGCTCGACGGCGCGGCCGTGGTGGTCGTCCGGCTGCTCGGGGGGGTGCGGGCCTGGCCGGACGGGCTGGCCGCGACGCTCGCCGCGGGCCGCCCGACGGTGGTGCTCGGCGGGGAAGCGGTGCCCGACGCCGAACTCATGGGACGTTCCACCGTACCGGCCGGTGTTGCCACGGCGACGCTGGGATACCTGGCTGAGGGCGGCACCGCGAACCTCGCCGAGCTGTACCGCTTCCTTGCCGACACCCTGCTGCTCACCGGGTTCGGTTTCGCGCCGCCCGCGGCGATGCCCGCCGCCGGGGTGCACGGCACGCGGATGCGCAGGCCCGACCGTCCAACGGTCGGGGTCGTGTTCTACCGGGCGCACGCCACGTCCGGCAACACCGCGTTCGTGGACACGCTGTGCGACGCGTTGGAGGCCCGCGGGGCCAATGCCCACCCGGTGTTCGCCCCGTCCCTGCGCGGCCTGGATGCAGGCAACCTGGATGCAGCCGGCCGGGCTGACGGCGTCCTGGGTCTGCTCGCCGGGGTCGACGCGCTGGTGGTGACCGTGCTCGCCGCCGGTGGCACCCGACCGTCGGATGCGTCCGCAGGCGGGGATGACCAGGCGTGGGACGTCGGTGCACTCGCCACCCTGGACGTACCCGTGGTGCAGGGGCTGTGCCTGACCTCGTCGCGTGCGCAATGGGCGGCGGGCGACGCGGGCGTGACACCGATGGACGCGGCCATGCAGGTCGCGATCCCCGAGTTCGACGGCCGGATCATCGCCGTACCGTTCTCGTTCAAGGAATCCGGTGCGGACGGAGTGCCGGTGTACGCGGCCGACCCCGAACGCGCGGCCCGGCTCGCCGGGATCGCCGCGCGCCTGGCCCGGCTGCGACACGTCCCGGCCAGCGAGAGGAAGATCGCGTTGGTGCTGTCGTCGTACCCGACGAAGCACGCCCGGGTCGGTAACGCCGTCGGCCTGGACACCCCGGCGTCCGCGATCCGGTTGCTGGACGCGCTGCGCGCGGCCGGTTACGACCTGGGAGATCCCGAACCTGTGGCGGCGGATGGTCAGAACAGACCCGCAGCGCTCTCCGACGGGGACACCCTCATCCACACGTTGATCGCAGCCGGCGGGCACGACGTGGAATGGCTCAGCGAGGAGCAGCTCGCGGCCGCGCCGGCCCGGGTACCCGCCTCGGTCTACCGACGCTGGTTCGACGCCCTGCCGGCGAGCCTGCGGGATGCGATGGTCCGGCACTGGGGTGACCCACCCGGCACCCTGTATGTCGAC
>NZ_CAUVXO010000141.1:4899-7161 GCF_963555865.1 Protofrankia sp. Cr1 | reverse complement strand
GAACCGGCGATCGTTCTCGCAGCGCTGCGCTTCGGCAACATCCTGCTCATGATCCAGCCACCGCGGGGCTTCGGGGAGAACCCGGTGGCGATCTACCACGACCCGGACCTGCCGCCGTCCCACCATTATCTGGCCGCCTACCGCTGGCTGGATTCCGAGTTCGGCGCGGACGCGGTCGTGCACCTGGGTAAACACGGGACGTTGGAGTGGCTGCCGGGCAAGGGGCTCGGCCTGTCCGCCGGCTGCGCCCCGGACGCCGTCCTCGGTGACCTGCCGCTGGTCTACCCGTTCCTGGTCAACGACCCGGGCGAGGGCACCCAGGCGAAACGCCGCGCACACGCGGTAATCGTCGACCATCTGGTGCCGCCGATGGCACGCGCCGACACCTACGGCGACATGGCCAAACTGGAGCAGCTCCTCGACGAGCACGCGACACTCGCCGCGCTCGACCCGGCCAAACTGCCGGCTGTGCGGGCGCAGATCTGGACGTTGATCCAGGCCGCGCAACTCCATCACGACCTGGGCTTGGACCAACGCCCGGGCGACGACGCCTTCGACGACTTCCTGCTGCACGTCGACGGCTACCTGTGCGAGGTCAAGGACACCCAGATCCGCGACGGCCTGCACATTCTCGGCCAGGCCCCGGCCGGTGCGGCGCGGGTGAACCTGGTGCTCGCGATCCTGCGGGCGTCGCAGGTGTGGAGCGGGACCGCCCGAGCGCTGCCGGGGCTGCGAGCCGCGCTCGGCCATGTCGAGGGCGGCAGGGCCGGGCGGGTCGAGGTGGACGAATTCGAGACGACAGCCCGCGCGCTCGTCACCGGGATGGACGCCGCCGGCTGGGATCCGGCCGCCGCGTCCGGGGTGTGCGCGGACGTCCTCGGGTCAGCGAACAACGCCGGGTCAGCGAACAACGCCGAGGTCGAGAAGGTGCTGGTGTTCGCCGCGTCCGAGGTGGTGCCGCGCCTGGACCGCACCCCGGACGAGATCACTGCCGTACTCCGAGCGCTCGGTGGCGGGTTCGTGCCGGCGGGGCCGTCGGGGTCACCCACCCGCGGGCTGGTCAACGTGCTGCCGACCGGGCGGAACTTCTACTCGGTCGATCCGAAGGCGATCCCGTCCAGACTGGCCTGGGAGACCGGCCGCGCACTCGCCGACTCGCTGCTCGCCCGCCACCTCGCCGACACCGGGAGCTATCCGTCCTCGGTGGGACTGACCGTCTGGGGCACGTCCGCGATGCGTACGCAAGGTGACGACATTGCGGAAGTGCTGGCACTGCTCGGCTGCCGGCCGACCTGGGACGACGCGTCCCGGCGGGTCACCGGCTTCGAGGTGGTACCCCTTGCCGAGCTCGGCCGGCCGCGGGTGGACGTGGTCGTGCGGATCTCCGGCTTCTTCCGGGATGCCTTCCCCCACGTTGTCACGCTGCTCGACGACGCGGTGAGCACCGTCGCGGCCCTCGACGACGAGGCAGATGCCGACAACGCACTCGCCGCCCACGTGCGAGCCGATCTGCGCGCCACTCCCGGTGACCGGCGGCGGGCCACGACCCGCATCTTCGGGTCGAAGCCGGGGGCCTACGGCGCCGGTCTCCTGCCCCTGATCGACTCGCGCGAGTGGCGTTCGGACGCCGACCTTGCCGAGGTGTACGCGGTGTGGGGCGGCTACGCCTACGGCCGCGACCTCGACGGGCGGGAGGCCCGAGCCGACATGGAGCAGGCGTTCCGTCGCATCCAGGTGGCCGTGAAGAATCAGGACACCCGCGAGCACGACCTGGTCGACTCCGACGACTACTTTCAGTACCACGGCGGGATGGTCGCGGCGGTCCGCGCGCTCACGGGCGCGTCACCGGCGGCCTACGTGGGGGACAGCGCCATGCCGGACGCGGTGAAGACCCGCACGTTGCAGGAGGAGACCCACCGGGTGTTCCGGGCCCGGGTGGTGAATCCGCGCTGGATCGCGGCGATGCGCCGCCACGGTTACAAGGGCGCGTTCGAACTGGCGGCGACCGTCGACTACCTGTTCGGCTATGACGCGACCGCGGGTGTCGTGCAGGACTGGATGTACGAGTCGTTGGCCGCCTCCTATGTGTTCGACCCCGAAACCCGCGACTTCATGCAAACGTCCAATCCGTGGGCGCTGCGCGGCATCGCTGAACGCCTGCTGGAAGCCGCCGACCGCGGCCTGTGGGAAAAACCCGACGCCACCACCATCGACGGACTCCGCCAGACCTACCTGGAGCTCGAAGGTGACCTTGAAGGCGGC
>NZ_CAUVXO010000141.1:3785-4274 GCF_963555865.1 Protofrankia sp. Cr1 | reverse complement strand
GTTGCGGGCGGCCTCGAAAGCGGCCTTGCAGGCGGCCTTGCAGGCGGCCTTGAAAGCCGCGAAGGATAACCCGTCGGACCGTCACTATGACCGTCGCTATGACCGTAGGTGTGCCATGCTGAGGAACGCGACGGCAGTGGAGGAAGCCGGTGGGAATCCGGCGCGGTCCCGCCACTGTCACCGGGGAGCAACCCCTCACCGTACGTCACGGCCGCGAGAGCGGTTGGAAGGCCGAGGGGGCGCGCTGATCCGGAAGTCAGGATACTCCGGCCGTCTGCACCGTTACCGAGGGCGAGGAAACCCGAGGGAGGACCGCGGTATGCCAACGCACGCCCGCCGGCTCGCGATCGGCCGGCTCGTGATCGATACGGAGTCCGGCGCACACCGGCACAGGGCACGATGACGGCCTACCCGTTGTCCGCGGTGGTGGGCATGGACGACCTGCGGCTCGCGCTCGTCCTCAACGCGGTGTCCCCGGCGATCGGCGGA
>NZ_CAUVXO010000141.1:1653-3598 GCF_963555865.1 Protofrankia sp. Cr1 | reverse complement strand
GTCCTCGTCCGCGGCGAGAAGGGCACGGCCAAGTCGACCGCGGTCCGAGGGCTCGCCGCGTTGCTCCCACCGGTGAACGTGGTAACCGGCTGCCGGTTCTCCTGTGACCCGGCCGCGGTCGACCCCGACTGCCCGGACGGCCCGCATCCACCGGAGGCGCGGCCGAGCACCCGGGCGGCGCGCCTGGTGGAGCTGCCGGTCGGCGCCTCCGAGGACAGGGTCACCGGGGCGATCGACCTCGACCGGGCGCTCGCCGAAGGCGTCACCTCGCTGCGGCCGGGGTTGCTCGCCGCCGCCCATCGCGGCCTGCTCTACGTCGACGAGGTCAACCTCCTGCACGATCATCTCGTCGACCTGCTGTTGGACGCGGCCGCCCTCGGTGTCGCCCACGTGGAACGTGACGGGGTGTCGGTGCGCCATGCAGCCCGCTTCCTGCTGGTCGGGACGATGAACCCCGAAGAAGGTGAGCTGCGCCCGCAGTTGCTGGACCGCTTCGGACTGACCGTCGAGGTTGCCGCCAGCCGACAGCCGCCGGTGCGGGCCGAGGTGGTGCGCCGCAGGCTGGCCTACGACGCCGACCCCGACGCCTTCGCCGCTCGCTGGGCGGTGCAGGAGACCGCCCTGGCCGCCCGGATCGCCACCGCCCGCGACCGGCTGCCCGCTGTCGAACTGCCCGACTCCGCACTGCGCCAGGTCACCGCGGTGTGTGCGGCGTTCGACGTGGACGGGATGCGCGCGGACGTGGTCGTGGCACGCACCGCGATCGCGCTGGCCGCCTGGGAAGGCCGGGAGACCGTCGACGCCGACGACGTCCGCCGGGCCGCCCGCCTGGCCCTGCCGCACCGCTGCCGCCGTGGCCCGTTCGACGCGCCCGGCCTGGACGAAGACGCCCTGACCAAGGCGTTGGACGAGGCTGCGCACGAGCACGCGGAGGAGTCCCCCACCGGTCCGGACCCCGACCTTGACCCGGACATGGACCCGGACATGGACCCGGATCGCCCCCCGTCGCCCGGTGGCGGTGGTGGACGCGGCGGGCCGACGTCCAGCGGGCCGGAAACGACAGCGGAGCGGACGGCCGAGTCGGATGTCGTCCCATCCCCACGTTCCGCGGAACACGATGCCCCGGAACAGGATGCCGGGGAATACCGTGCCACGGCGGGGCAGGGGCAGGGGCGCCAGGAGCGACGTGCAGGCACGCCCGGCCCGTCGTTCCGCCCGCGCCGGCTGGAGATCCCAGACACCGGAACGCCGCTGGGCGCGCCCGGCCGCCGCTCACGCGCCCGCACCTCGCACGGCGCGGTCGTCACGAGCTCCCCGGACGCACCCGGCCTGCACCTGCTGGCGACCCTGCGGGCAGCCGCGCCCTGGCAGCACGCCCGCGGGCGGGTAGGCCCGGGGCTCGCACTACGTCCCACCGACCGGCGCGGTGCGGTCCGGGCGGGACGTGAGGGCAACCTGGTCCTGTTCCTGGTGGACGCCAGCGGTTCGATGGCCGCCCGCGCCCGCATGCGTACGGTCACCACCGCCGTGCTGTCCCTCCTGCTCGACGCCTACCAGCGCCGCGACCGGGTCGGAATGATCACTTTCAGGGGTTCCGGCGCCGATCTCGTCCTCCCCCCGACATCGAGTGTGGAGGTGGGCGCGGCGCGGCTCGCGTCCCTGCCGACTGGCGGGCGGACCCCGCTGGCAGCCGGGCTTACCCGCGCCGGCGAGGTCCTCGCGACCGAACGCCGCCGCGACCCGGACCGACGTCCGCTGCTGATCGTCGTCACCGACGGCCGTGCCACCGCCGGGCCGGACCCGCTCACCCCCGCGCGGGCGCTGGCTCGTCGCGGCCTGGCGAGCATCGTCGTCGACTGCGAGAGCGGGTACGTGCGCCTGGGCCTGGCCGACCGCCTCGCGACCGCGCTCGGCGGCACGACCATCCCGATCGACGCGCTGGCGG
>NZ_CAUVXO010000141.1:0-1215 GCF_963555865.1 Protofrankia sp. Cr1 | reverse complement strand
CGCAGGGCTGCCTAGCCATGCCACAGGGACAGCCATCCGTCGTGCCCGACGACGGCCTGACGACCCGGGCGCGCCGGGACAGGGCACTGCTGATCGTCCACACGGGTGAGGGCAAGGGGAAGTCGACCGCGGCGTTCGGGCTCGCGCTGCGCGGCTGGGCGCAGGGCTGGGACGTCGGGGTGTTCCAGTTCGTCAAGTCCGCGAAATGGCGGATCGGAGAGGAACGGGCACTGCGCACCCTGGCCGCCGGCGGCGAGGGCGGGGACATCACCTGGCACAAGATGGGCGAGGGATGGAGCTGGGTGCAGGCCCGGATCGACCCCGCCGCCGACCCCGCCGAGGCCGCCCGGGAGGGCTGGGCGCAGATCCGCCGGGACCTGGCCGCCCAGACCTACCGGCTCTACGTCCTCGACGAGCTGACCTACCCGCTGAAGTGGGGATGGATCGACACCGACGAGGTCATCGAGGTGCTGCGTACCCGTCCGGGACGCCAGCATGTCGTCGTCACCGGGCGCGCCGCCCCGCCCGCGCTGATCGACGCCGCCGACCTGGTCACAGAGATGACCAAGGTGAAGCATCCGATGGACGCCGGGCAGAAGGGCCAACGGGGGATCGAATGGTAGCCCCGCCTGTCCCGCTGCCACCGCGGCTGGTGATCGCCGCCCCGGCCAGCGGCGCCGGCAAGACCACGGTGGCGACCGGGCTGATGGCCGCGTTCACCGCCCGCGGCCTGCGGGTGTCCCCGCACAAGGTCGGGCCCGACTACATCGACCCGACCTATCACACCATCGCCAGCAGGCGCCCCGGCCGCAACCTCGACGCCGTGCTGTGCGGGGAGCATCGGATCGCACCGCTGTTCGCCCACGGCGCGCGCAACGCCGACATCGCCATCGTGGAAGGCGTGATGGGCCTGTTCGACGGGGTGTCGGTGCCCGAAGCCGGTCAGCCCGCCGACTTCGCCTCGGCCGCCCATGTGGCCCGGCTGACCGGCGCCCCGGTCGTGCTGGTGGTCGACGCGTCCGCGGTGGGCCGCTCGGTGGCCGCGACCGTGCACGGCTTCGCCACCTGGGACGAGCGGGTACGCCTGGGCGGAGTGGTGTTCAACCGGGTCGGTTCGCCCGGCCACGAACGGCTGTTGCGGGACGCGGTCGCGGGTCTCGGCGTCACCGTGCTGGGCGTGCTGCGCCGCGACGATCGGGCCGCGGTGCCGTCCCG
>NZ_CAUVXO010000140.1:8126-11985 GCF_963555865.1 Protofrankia sp. Cr1 | reverse complement strand
CGGCTGGCTGGATACCCGCCCGTTTCACGACCCAGGAAGAGCGCCCGTAGCCGCGCTTCTACCGGCCCGACCGGAGGCAACCGCCGGCTCCTTGGGCAACCCGAGGACGGTTTCCCCAAGAATGTTGCGCTGTACCTGGGACGAGCCCGCATAGATGGTGCCTGCCACGGAGTTGTAAAGGGTGCCGATCCAGGATGCGGTGGAATTCGGCGAACCCGGGTCGTCCGTGCGATAGGCACGCGGCGGCCGCCGCCCCTGCATGACCATGCCAGCTGCGCCGAGGACATCAAGACTCAGGTCGGTGACCAGCTTATGGTATTCACTCCAGTACAACTTGCTGATCGACGACTCAGGGCCAGGAGGCCCGCCCAGTAGGTAGCCGGTGAGCACGCGGTAGCCGAGGAAGCGCATGACCTCGACCCGGGCATAGCAGTCGGCGAGCCGCTGCCGCACGATCGGATCAGCGCCGAGCCCCCGCTCGCGGACCAGATCCCGCAGTCGGTCGAGCTCATTGCGAAACAGCACCGGGTTCGTCGCGGCCTCCTCACCGCGCTCGTACCCCAACAGGGTCATCGCGACCTGCCAGCCGCCGTTGACCGTCCCGACGACGTTGTCCGCGGCTGTGCGCGCGTCGACGAAGAAGACCTCGTTGAACTCGCTGTCGCCGTTCATCGCCGGGATGGGCCGTACCTCGATACCGGGCTGACGCAGGGGGACCAGCAGAAACGAGATTCCGCGGTGGGGTCGCGCGTCCGGGTCGGTACGGGCCAGCACGAAGATCCAGTCTGCCTCGTGAGCCATCGACGTCCAGATCTTCTGACCGTCAATGACCCATTCGTCGCCGTCGAGGACCGCCCGAGTACGCAGAGAAGCCAGGTCCGAGCCTGCGCCGGGTTCCGAATAGCCCTGGCACCACTTCTCCTCGCCCGACAGGATCTTCGGGAGAAACCTGTGCTTCTGCTCCTCGGTGCCGGCCCGCAGCAACGTGTTGCCGACCATCTTGATGCTGAACGTGTCGTTACGGATGCCCCACGGCGCGCCGGCCTGCGCTAGCTCCTCCATGAGGACCACCTGTTCGATCTTGGTTAACCCGCCGCCGCCGTACTCCGCCGGCCAGGAGACGCCAAGCAGGCCAGCCCGGAACAGCCGGTCCCGCCAGTCACGGGTGAAGACCTCCGCCTCGTCGGAACCGAGGCTGCCGATCCCCGTCCAGCCGTCAGGAAGGTTCGCCGCCAGGAACGCGCGAACACGGACCCGAAACTCCTCCGCCACCGACGGATACCCGAACTCCATCGCACCCCACTCCGTCGGCGGGTCCAGGACCCACCACCAGCCCAGGCAACATCGTCTATATGTTCCAACTAGATCGGGTGTACGCGCAAGCCTTCCGGGCTCAGGTCGACCAGACGAGCCCGAGGTACGGCGGGGAGCCGCGTCCACATCATCCAGGGATCACCCGCTGAGGTCTATCATCATACTAATAGAACTACTTTAGCGTGACCTCGAAAGATCGGCGCGTTCCGTCGCGACCGTCTCGACATCGTCACTTTAACGTAGTATACGTTTAAAGATATATAGGATGAGAGGTGTGATCGTGACGCACCCCGCTTCTGACAGCGGCGGAGTCGCACTGACGTCCGCGCTACGGCCGCTGCTCGAGCTGGAGGCCATCCAGGAGGATGTCTTCCGCGGACGTAGCCGCGAGAACGAGTCCACCCGGACCTTCGGCGGCCTTTTCGCCGCGCAGGCGCTGGTCGCCGCGGGCCGCACGGTCACCGACGACCGGGCGGCGCACAGCCTGCATATCGTGTTCCTGCGTCCGGGCGCGGTCGGCGCAACGACCGAGTACACCGTCGAGAAACTGCGCGACGGTCGCGGGTTCAGCTCGCGCCGCGTGGTCGCCGCCCAGGCTGGCGGCGACATCCTGCACGCCTCGGTGTCGTTCCACGTGGGCGAGGACGGCTACGAGCACACGCTGCGACCGCCGACTGTTCCCGACCCGGACGAACTCCCCCCGGCGGCGTCGTGGTTCACCGCCGCCGGGGCTGAGGTCGACGACTGGTACAACACCTACCTCGGCAGCCATCCGGTGGATCTCCGCTTCGTGGGTGAGCCACCGCCGCTGTCGGCCCGTCGCGGCCGGCCGTCCACCGGCCTGCAGGTCTGGATTCGCAGCCGCGATCCACTCGGTGACGATCCGTTGACGCACGCGAGTGCCGTGACGTATGCGTCCGACCTGTTCCTCCTGGCGTCAGCACTGCTCCCGCACGGCCAGGCGTTCGGCACCGGATCCGTCGTCGGCGCCAGCCTCGACCACAGCATGTGGTTCCACCGCCCATTCCGGGCGGACGACTGGCTGCTCTTCGACAAGGGCAGCCCGTGGGCGGGCTCCGGCCGGGGGCTGACGAACGGCTCCGTCTTCGACCGCTCGGGACAGCTCGTGGCGTCCGTCATCCAGGAGGGACTGCTACGCCGCGTACCCGCGGCCGCATCCCAGCAACGACCCGTTGTCTAGATTGGCACACGTGCGTTAAATTGCGGGAGGCGACTGGGAGGAGCCCGATGAGCACACCAAAGATCATCTCTGTCGACGACCACATCCTTGAACCCGGTGACCTGTGGCAGCGCTACCTACCCGAGCGATTCCGGGCGGACGGCCCCCGTCTGGTCCGGCTCAAGGGACGCTTCGGGACGCACGCCCGCAGCGGCTGGCGGGAGGCCGAAGACGGGCTGTGGGCCGACGTCTGGGTGTTCGGAGACGTCAAAATGGAAATCCTTCCAGGCTTCGCGGCAGCGGGTAAGGATCAGAACTACTCGGGCGGCACTGGGAGGCCATGACCTACGAGGACATGCGGCCAGGCTGTTACGACAGGACGGCCCGACTGGCCGACATGGACGCCAACCACACCGAGGCCGCCCTGAGCTTCCCGACGTTTCCCCGGTTCTGCGGGCAGACGTTCCACGAGTGCGGCGACCGCGACCTGGGCCTTGCGTGCGTGCAGGCATACAACGACTGGATGATCGACGAATGGTGCGCCGACGAGGCGTACGGTCGGCTCATCCCGTTGACCCTGATCCCACTGTGGGACCCCGAACTCGCCGCGGCGGAGGTTCGTCGCTGCGCGGCCAAGGGCTCGCACGCGGTCTGCTTCTCGGAGAACCCGGCCCGATTGAAGCTACCGAGCATCCACACCGACCACTGGGATCCGCTGTTCGCCGCGTGTGAGGACACCGACACCGTCCTCAACCTGCACATCGGGTCCTCCTCCACGTTCCCGATGACCTCGATCGACGCCCCGCGAGCGGTGTCACTCGCCCTGACCTACCAGGGTGCGTCCCATGCGTTCGCAGACTGGCTCACCAGCGGTGTGCTGGAGCGGTTCCACGACCTGCGGGTGGCATTGAGTGAAGGTCAGATCGGTTGGATGCCGTTCATCCTGGAACGGCTCGACAGCGTCTGGGAACAGCGACCGGTCTACGGCAACCTGGACGGCAGGCTCTCGCGCCCGCCGTCCACCTACGTCCGCGACCGGATCTACGGGTGCGTGTTCGACGATTCCATCGGGCTCACCCTGCGGCACCGCATCGGCATGGAACAGATCATGTTCGAGACTGACTATCCGCACGGTGACTCGACCTGGCCGAACTCGAAAGCGGTCTTCGAAAAGATGGTCACGGAGGCGGGACTCAACGCGGACGAGGCATATCTGCTCGCCCGTGGCAACGCCATCCGCTGCTTCCGGCTCGACCGGTACGGCATCACGGCTTAGCCGGCGCTCGGGTGGGCAACAGATCGCGTGAGTACTCGCGCGCTCGGCGGCCCCACCTAAACCGGTCCGGCCAAAGAGCGCGCGATCAT
>NZ_CAUVXO010000140.1:3309-7690 GCF_963555865.1 Protofrankia sp. Cr1 | reverse complement strand
TAAACCGGTCGCCCCAGAAGTCCAGGAGGAATCGTGCACGACATCGTCATCCGCGGGGGTCAGGTCGTCGACGGCACCGGCGCCCCGCGCCAGCAAGCGGACGTCGCGATCGACGGTGGACGCGTCGTCGCGATCGGCACCGTGCCCGACGGCGGGCGCCGGACGATCGACGCGGACGGGCTCATCGTGAGCCCCGGTTTCGTCGACATCCACACCCATCTCGACGTCCAGGGCTTCTGGGACCCCACGCTCTCCCCGTCTCCCCTGCACGGAGTCACCACCGTCCTGGGCGGTAACTGCGGGTTCACCGTCGCCCCCCTGGACGACACGGCCGGTGACTACCTGATGCGCATGCTGTCCCGGGTCGAGGGTATGCCGCTGGAGTCGCTGCGGACCGGCGTGCCGTGGGACTGGCGCACCACCGCGGAGTTCCTCGACCGTCTGGACGGGACGCTCGCTGTCAACGCCGGTTTCATGGTCGGGCATTCGGCCATTCGGCGGGTGGCCATGGGGCCGGCGGCCACTGAACGGCACGCGACCGACGACGAGCTCGCCACGATGAAGCGGCTGCTGCGCGCCGGGATCGCGGCCGGCGGCCTCGGCTTCTCCTCTACCTGGTCGGAGAGCCACAGCGATGCCGACGGGCGTCCGGTCCCGTCCCGGGCCGCCCCCGCGCAGGAGTTGTTCGCCCTGGCAGCGGTGGCCGGCGAGTTCGACGGCACATCCCTGGAGTTCCTCCCCGTCCTCCCGCAGCGAGGTGGTTTCAGCCAGGAGATCACCGACGTCATGGTCGGGATGTCGGTGGCGGCCCGCCGACCGCTGAACTGGAACATCCTCACCGTCAGCGCGAAGACCCTGCCCGACGCGCTCGCCAGGCTCGAAGTCGGCGACATCGCCCGGGCGCGCGGCGGGAAGGTCGTCGCGCTGACGATGCCGGACACCCCGCCGGCCCGGTTTTCCTTCCGCGCCGGCTTCGTCCTCGACATGGTCCCGGGGCTGCACGACTTCCTCTTCCTGCCGCTGGACGAGCGGCTGGCGATCCTGCGTGATCCCGAGCGTCGGCGTGAGCTGCGCCGCGCCGCCGAGGAGCCGTCCGCCTTCAGCCACCTCGTCGACTGGGGCTCCCGGTACATCATCGAGACGTTCAGCCCGCAGACCAAGCCGTATGCCGGGCGGATCGTCGGCGACATCGCCGCCGAGGAGGGCCGGGACCCGTTCGACGTCCTGATGGACATCGTCGTCGCGGATGAGCTGAAGACGACGTTCAGTAACCCCTCCCGTGCGGCGCGGCCGGAGGACTGGCAGGCCCGTGCCCAGGTCTGGCGCGATCCCCGGGCTGTCATCGGAGCGTCCGACGCCGGGGCCCACCTCGACATGGTGGAGTTCTTCGGTTATTCGACGATGCTGCTGCAACATGGGGTCCGCGAACAGCAGGTGGTGGCCCTTGAGGAAGCCGTCCGCCTCATCACCGACGTCCCGGCCCGCCTGTACGGCCTGCGTGATCGTGGTCGCCTCCGGGTCGGCGGCGCCGCCGATGTCGTCATCTTCGACGAGGCGCGCATCGCCCGCCAGCCCACCGAGACGCGCTTCGACCTGCCCGCCGGCGCGGGCCGCCTCTACGGTGAGGCCGACGGCGTCGAGCGCGTCCTGGTAAACGGTGTCGAGATCGCCCATCACGGCACGTTCACCGGGGACTTCCCGGGGAAGATTCTGCGCTCCGGCCGGGACACCGAAACCCCGTCCCTGGACTGACGGCGTTCCTGAACTGACAGAATTTCTGGACTGACGGCACGGTAACCGGAAGGGTACGACCATGAAGACACGCGCCGCGGTCCTGCACGGTAGAGGCCAACCCTGGTCCGTGGAGGAACTCATCCTCGACGGACCAGGCGACGGCGAAGTCCTGGTGGAGAATCTCTTCGCCGGGCTGTGCCATTCCGACGACCACCTCGGAAAAGGCGCTGGATTCCACTTCCCGATGGTGGGCGGCCATGAAGGCGGTGGCGTGGTGCGGGAGGTCGGCGCCGGGGTCTCCCGGCTCCGGCCGGGCGACAAGGTGGTCACCTCGTTTCTCCCCGTGTGTGGCTACTGCCGCTGGTGCACGTCGGGTCACTCCTATCTGTGCGATGCCGGCGCCACCACGCTCACCGGAGCATTCGCCGACGGCAGCTACCGGTTCCATCTGGGTCAGACCGATCTGGGTGCCTTCTGCACCCTCGGGACCTTCTCCGAACACTTCGTCGCGCACCAGAATTCACTTGTGAAGGTCCCGGACGACACGCCGTTGGACGTCGCCTGCCTCATGGGGTGCGGTGTGCCCACCGGCTGGGGATCGGCGGTCAACGCGGCGAACGTCCGCCCAGGTGACGTCGTTGTCGTCTACGGCATCGGCGGTATCGGAGCGGCGGCGGTGCAGGGCGCACTGCTGGCCGGCGCGGCAACGGTCGTGACGGTGGATCCGGTGCCCTTCAAGAACGAGTTCGCCAAACAGCTCGGGGCACAGGCCGGTTTCACGGATCATTCGCAAGCCTTCGACCACGTTCGCGATCTCACCCAGGGTGTCCTGGCTGACAGCGTGATCCAGTGTGTGGGCGTGGCCAACCCGGAAGTCATCCACCAGTGCTACGAGATGACCCGCAAGGGTGGCACCCTCGTCCTCACCGGAATAGCGGACCGCTACGAAGAGATCACGGTCAAACTGCCCGGCGGGATGCTCACGTCCTTCGCGAAGAAGGTCGTCGGGTGCCTGTTCGGTTTCTGCAATCCGCACCAGGACATCCCGATGCTGCTGGAGCTCTACCGCAACGGCCAGTTGAAACTCGACGAGATGGTGACCCGCCGCTACTCGCTGGACGAGATCAACGAGGGATACCAGGACATGACCGACGGGCGGAACATCCGCGGAATCATCGAGTTGGGCCGCTGATGGAAGCCGTCAAGCAGGACACGTTCTTCATCGGTGGACGCTTCCGCCCGGCAGCCGGTGACCGGCGGTTCACGGTCGTGAACCCGGCGACGGAGGGCATCGTCGGCAGCGCGCCGTGCGGCGAGCCAGCCGATGTCGACGCGGCTGTCGCCGCTGCCCGGGATGCCTTCGACACCGGCCCGTGGCCGCGGATGGCAATCAAGGAACGAGCCGAGCACCTGACCAGGTTCGCGGACGAACTCGCGGCGCGCCGCAAGGAGATGGGCGAACTCGTCCTCGACGAACTCGGACTGCCACGGCGGGCAGCCCATTCCGAACCTGCCAGCATGATCGCCCTGCTTCGCTATCACGCCGGGCTGGCCGGGCAGATGACCATGAGTGAGCGCCGGACGGGTCTGTTCGGCGCCTGCGCGGACGTCACCCGGGAACCCGTCGGGGTCGTCGCGGCCATTCCCGCCTGGAACAGCCCGCTCGTCCTGGCGGCCAACAAGTTCGCCCCGGCCATGCTCGCCGGCTGCACGGTGGTCTGCAAACCCGCGCCGGAGACGTGCCTGGACACCTATCCGGTGGCCGAGGCCGCGCATGCCGCCGGTATCCCCGACGGCGTGCTGAACCTGGTGGCCAGCGACGGCGCCGGGGGTGACCACCTCACCCGGCATCCGGGCGTTGACAAGATCGCATTCACCGGCAGCACGGCGACCGGTCGCGCGGTGGCCGCCGCCGCCGCCAGCCACCTGGCCCGGGTCAGTCTCGAACTGGGCGGCAAATCCGCCGGCATCGTGTGCGATGACGCCCCGCTCGACGAGGTCGTCGCCGCGGTCGTCGCCG
Organism: Protofrankia sp. Cr1; assembly: GCF_963555865.1. Lineage (NCBI taxonomy): Bacteria > Bacillati > Actinomycetota > Actinomycetes > Frankiales > Frankiaceae > Protofrankia > Protofrankia sp. Cr1. The sequence continues at coordinate 3,936 of NZ_CAUVXO010000140.1, read as the reverse complement.
CGGCCACCCTGGTCAACGGGCAGGCCTGTATCGCTCTGAGCCGCATCCTGGTCAGCCGGCGGCGGCACGACGAACTCCTCGACGCACTGCGGGCCGGCTTCGAGGCCCTGGTCGTCGGTGACCCCCGTGATCCCGCCACCCAGGTAGGTCCGCTGGTCAGCCGGCGCCACCGGGACCGGGTACTCGGCTACGTAGCCGACGCCGCGAAGGAGGGTGGACGGGTGGTCACGGGCGGTGGCCCGCCGCCGCACACCACCCGGGGCTGGTTTGTCGCCCCCACTCTCGTCACCGGCGTGTCACCGATGTCGCGCATCGCCCAGGAGGAGATCTTCGGTCCGGTGCTCACCGTGCTCACCTACACCGACCTCGACGAGGCTGTCGCCATCGCCAACGGCACCCCTTTCGGCCTGTCCGGCGCCGTCTTCGCGCGGGATCCCGGCCAGGCACGGGCACTCGCCGACCGTATCCGCAGCGGCACTGTCGCGATCAACAAGGGTGCCGCGATCGATTTCGCGCTGCCCTTCGGCGGGTTCGGGTCGTCCGGCTACGGGCGCGAGTACGGCCCGGAGGGCGTGGCGGAGTACCTCGAGCACAAGACGATTTTCCTGGACGCGCCGGCGGGCTAAA
>NZ_CAUVXO010000140.1:0-2891 GCF_963555865.1 Protofrankia sp. Cr1 | reverse complement strand
GCAGTCCCCGGGTCTCCAGAGCCGCCGGGCGGCCGTGGGATCCCAACGGACACCACGGCCGCTGCGGGGGACGCGTCCCGGGAAGGTGTCAGATCCGCTCGATGATCGTCGCCGTACCCATGCCGCCGCCGGTGCACATCGTCACCAGGCCGACGTTGGCGTCACGCCGCTCGAGCTCGTCCAGCACGGTCTGGATGAGCATCGGGCCGGACGCTCCGATGGGGTGACCCAGCGCAATCGCCCCACCGTTGACGTTGACCCGGTCCGGGTCGAGATCAAGGTCGCGGATGGTCTTCAGCGGAACCGCGGCAAACGCCTCGTTGATCTCCCAGAGATCGATGTCGGCCACGGTCATGCCCGCCTTGGCCAGGCAACGCAGGCTGGCCGGGCCGGGCGCGGTCAACATGATCACAGGATCGGCTCCCGCCACCGCGGTCATCCGGACGCGCGCACGCGGGGTCATCCCGTGGGCCCGGGCGTAGTCCGGCGAGGCGAGCAGGATCGCGGACGCACCGTCGACGACGCCGCTGGAGTTACCCGCGTGGTGGACGTGGCGGATCTCGCCGGCCTGGGGGTAGACCTCGCGGCACATGTCGTCGAAGGACCGGTCGAAGCCCGCCTGCACCTGGGTCGCCAGCTGCTCGAACGACGCCGGCAGCTTCGCGAGCGTGGCCACGGTCGTACCGGGGCGGGGGAACTCGTCGTGGTCGAGGGCGAGCGTGCCGTCGAGATGACTGACCGGCACGACCGAACCGTCGAACCGGCCCTCGGCCACGGCCTTCGCGCACCGCTCCTGGCTCTGGGCGGCGAAGGCGTCGACATCTTCGCGGGTGAAGCCCTCCAGCGTCGCGATGAGGTCGGCGCTGACGCCCTGCGGGACCATCGGGTAGAGCTCCCGCAGATGAGCGTTGCCGGCGTCGAGCGTCACCACGCCCTCAGCCACCGGCCACCGTGACATCGACTCCACGCCACAGCCGACAACCAGGTCCTGATGACCGGACAGGATGCCCATCGCCGCCCAGCTGACCGCCTGCTGGCCGGAGCCGCAGTACCGGTTGAGACTCGACCCGGGTGTCTGCACCGGCCAGCCGGCCGCCAGCAGCGCGAGCCGCCCGATGTCGGCGCCGTGCTCTCCGGTCTGCATACCGTTGCCCGCGACCACGTCCTCGACCTCGAGCGGGTCGAAACCGACCCGGTCACGCAGCGCGTTGAGTATCTGGGCCAGCACCTCCTGCGGGTGCAGCGGGTGCAGCGACCCGGTGGCCTTGCCCCGGCCACGCGGCGACCGCACGCCGTCGATGATCCACGCCTCACTCACAGCAAACCTCCAGTAATATTCGACTATTTATCTAGACGATGTCACGAGTTGCACCCGGATGCGATATACGAACCGGACGCTGCGGACGCTGTCGATCTAGCCACCGCCGCCCCTCGCATGCGACACTCAATCAGTAAGCGTATTAATCGATTCGTCGAGTAGCGTGCTTCGGAGCCAACCGTCCCCTGAGAGCCTGTTTCGAGATGCGACCGGATCTGATCCCCCTGCCGCGGTCCGCGGCGCGACGACGCTGGAGTCACGTGTGAGCGACCGGTACGACGACTTTCCGACGCTACGTTTCGAGCGACCCGCGCTCGGCGTTCTGCGCATCGTGCTTGATGCACCCAACCTCAACGCGGTCAATCCGCGGATGCACCGCGACCTCGCCGAGGTCTGGCCGGTCATCGACCGCGACCCGCAGACCCGGGTCGTACTCATCCAGGGCGAGGGCAAGGCGTTCTCCGCCGGCGGTACCTTCGACCTGCTCCAGGAGATGGCCGACAACCCTGGAGTCCGCACCAGGGTTCTGCACGAGGCGCGCGCCATGGTGCTCGGCGTCCTGGACCTGTCCAAGCCGGTGGTCTCGGCCATGCACGGCCCCGCCGTCGGCGCGGGTCTCGCCGTCGGCATGATGGCCGACATCTCGGTGGTCGGGAAGCGTGCGACCATCGTCGACGGCCACACCCGGCTCGGTGTCGCGGCCGGCGACCACGCCGTGCTGTGCTGGCCGCTGCTGTGCGGGATGGCCAAGGCCAAGTACTACCTCCTCACCTGCGAGCGCCTCACCGGTGAGGAGGCCGAGCGTATCGGGCTGGTCTCGCTCGCGGTGGACGACGACCAGGTACACGCACGCGGCCTCGAAGTGGCGAGCGCGCTGGCCACCGGCTCGTCCGACGCGCTGCGCGCGACCAAGTCCTCGCTCAACCACTGGTACCGGGTGCAGCTGCCGGCGTTCGAAGCCTCGCTCGCGCACGAGTTCTACGGCTTCGCGAGCCCCTCCGCCCAGGAGGGCATCGCCGCGATCCGGGAGAAGCGCCGACCGGACTTCATCGCCGTCGAGGCACAACACCGTGCCGAAATCTGACCCACCGCCGGCCGTCCGACGAGGAGTTCAACCGTGACCGAAACCGCAGCGACCGACACCGCCGCCCCCACGCCGAAGAGCAGCGAGGTGCCGCTGCTGGCGCCTGGGATGACCTGGGAGGAGATGGTCCCGGGATCGGCGTTTCGCACCTCGGCCCGGACCATCACCGAATCCGACCTCATGACGTTCATCCAGTGGGGCGGCTTCAACGAGCCGCTGTTCGTCGATGCCACCCACGCCGCCGCCGGCGGCTACGCGGGCCGGCTGGTACCGGGAGCCTTCGTCTACTGCATCGCCGAGGGCCTGGTACTCCAGACCAACGCGCTGCACGGCACCGGCCTGGCATTCCTGTCGATGGAACTGACGGTCAAGGGCCCCACCTACGTCGGCGACACACTGCACGCGATCGTCGAGACCCTGTCGGCCCGCCCGACCAGCAAGCCCGGACGCGGCATCGTGGCCAGCCGCGTGACAGTACGTAACCAACAC
>NZ_CAUVXO010000139.1:8061-12065 GCF_963555865.1 Protofrankia sp. Cr1 | reverse complement strand
TATAAGCCCTGGTCAGCAGCCCTTTTTGGCGCCAGCGACACGGTGCGCCAGCGTCAGTCGGAGACTCCAGCCCCCTGCATCTGGGGACCTACCCCCGGTCAGATGCCGACTCAGCGACTCCCCCGTCGCGATATAGTTGCACATGCAATAGTTGTCCACCGCCCGCGGGATGTCGTTTTGTGGAGACCGCCTGTTGGTGCAAGGTTCCCGGCCGCCTGCTGCCGCCGATGCCCGCACGCCGCCACCATTTCCCAGGTGACCAATTTCACGAACCCGCAGGACGAGAACCCGCTCCCGACAGCACCGGGCGATGACGCGGACGCAGGGAGAGCCGCCCTCAGCCGGAGAGGATGGCTGGGCGCAGTCGGCGCCGGACTAACCGTTGCCGGGGCGGATCCGTTCCTCGGCACCGTAGCCCCCGCCGCCGCCGCGACGACCGGCATGTCGCCAACACTCTGGGTACAGCCGGGCACCCTGGGCATGCCACCCGTGACGGGTCTGCACCTCCAGTTCGGCGCGGACGCATCCCGGGAGATGGTGGTGTCGTGGCAGACTCTGGTGCCGGTGCAAAGGCCACGGGTGCTGCTCGGCACACTGAACGACGGCATCGGGGCGAAGGTGGCTGCGGTCACCGACACCTACACCGACGCGCAGTCCGGGCAGAGCGTCTATGTTCACAGTGCCCGGTTCCAGCAGCTGCATCCCGACAGCGAATACATGTACGCGGCGGTCCATGACGGGGCGACGCCGGAGCCGGGGTCGTTTCGCACCGGACCACGCGGCCGGGCGCCGTTCACGTTCACAAGTTTCGGTGACCAGGGCACGCCCACCCTCGGGAAGCTGAACGGTCCACGGCCGGCGAAGATAACCGGACCCCTGCAGTATCTCAACGACAACCTCGGCTCGCCGTACGCCAATGACGTGACGACCGCCGTGGAGCGCGTCGCGCCGCTGTTCCATCTGGTCAACGGCGACCTGTGTTATGCGAACCTGTCGACCGACCGCCTCCGCACCTGGTCGGACTGGTTCGACATGACCACCCGATCGGCCAGGTTCCGCCCGTGGATGCCGGCTGCAGGCAACCACGAGAACGAACGCGGCAACGGCCCGATCGGGTTCGGCGCCTACCAGACCTACTTCACCGTTCCCGGCAACGGGGGCGACCCGGAGACCAACGGCCTGTGGTACGCCTTCACCGTCGGTTCGGTCCGGGTGGTGAGCCTGAACAACGACGACGTCTGCTACCAGGACGGCGGCAACAGCTATGTGCACGGCTACTCGGGCGGGGCACAGCGGCGGTGGCTCGAGGCGGAACTCGCGGCGAGTCGGAACAACCGGAACATCGACTGGATCGTGGTCGTGATGCACCAGGTCGTGGTGTCCACCGCGGACCACCCCGGCAATGGCGCGGACCTGGGCATCCGGCAGGAATGGGTGCCGTTGTTCGACCAGTACGGCGTTGACCTGGTCCTGTGTGGCCACGAACACCACTACGAGCGATCCCACCCGATCCGCGGCCAGCAGCCCACCGACACCCTGACCCCGATCCCGGTCGCGACCCGAACCGATGTGGTGGACACCGGCGCCGGAACCGTCCACATGGTCATCGGCGGCGGCGGCACCTCGATACCTTCGATCGACGTGTTGTACGACACTCCGGCATGCAACGTCATCACCGGCGTGGGAGCTACCGGCGCCAACGGCAAACGTACACCGATCTACGTGTCAGAGGCCGCGCCGTGGTCGGCGGTGCGGGACCGGGTCAACCCGTACGGCTTCGTTGCCTTCACCGTCGACCCGGGGAACAAGCGGGGCGGTCTGACGTCGATGGCTGTCACCTACTACGCCGTCACCGGCCTCTACGGTCAGGTCCAGCCCGTCGACACCTTCACCCTGCAGCGACGGCGCAGCGACGGCCTGGGCCCCACGCGATAAACCGGCGCCCCTCTCGGTCGCCACGCCGCGGGCCACCGCGTCGTTCAGGCGCTCGATCAGCGTCGCCAACTGTCGGAGATCTTCAGTCGACCAGTCTGCGACGGTCGTCATCAGGAACTCCCAGCGTTGCTCGGCAGCCTCGGCCAGGCGTTGACGCCCGGCCGAGGTCAGGTCCGCCCGCCGGACCCTACGATCAACAGCGTCGCTGGTCCGCACGACCAGACCCCCGGCGACGAGCTGATCGACCACACGGGCCGCCCGCGCGCGATCAACCAGGAGCAGCTCCGCGATGTCGGACAAGGTCGGGGGTGGCGGCGAATTCGTCTCGATGAAACGCAGGACCCGGTAGTGTGTCGGCGGCACCAGCTCGGGTAGGGACGCCAGCAGGCGCGCCCGCGGCATCAATCCGTAATACCCCAGCCGGTGGTGCCGCATCATCTGCATGGCCATCTCCACACGGCGCGTGAGGTGTGCCCGCTCGCTCACAACGGCCTCCGTGTCCCGGGGGGCAGGCCAGGGTCGGTTGATGGCCCCCAGGCCGGCACCGGTGAGATCGGCGCCGGACGGACCGCCGGCCATGGTATTGCCCCGGACAGCGGACAGCGGGTGATGGGGCAGCGGGGCGATGGGGCGATGTCTGGGCTGCGAAACGCAGGTGACCGCCCGTCACTGACGTTTCTCGCCCCGTTCGCGAACCCGGATGGAAATCTCAATCGGTGTTCCGGCAAAGCCGAAGTCCTCGCGCAGCCTGCGCTCCAGGAAGCGACGGTAGGCCGGCTCCAGGAACCCCGTCGAGAAGATGACGAACCGGGGTGGCCGCACACCAGCCTGCGTCGCGAACAGTACCCGGGGCAGCCGCCCGCCACGGGACGGCGGCGGGGTGGCCGCCACGACCTCGCCGAGCCAGGTGTTGAGCCGGCCGGTGGAGATCCGCATCCCCCACGAATCCAGCGAGGATCGCAGGGCTGGTGCGAGCCGATCGACCGCGCGGCCGGTCATTGCCGACACGTTCACCCTCGGTGCCCAGACGACCCGGCCGAGATCTCGGGTGATCTCGCGTTCCAGAGTGAGACGGCGGTCTTCGTCGAGCAGGTCCCACTTGTTGAACGCCAGTACCAGAGCCCGCCCGGCCTCGACCACCATGGTGATCACCCGTTGGTCCTGTTCGGTGAGTGGCTCGCCGGCGTCGAGCAGGACGATCGCGACCTCGGCGGCCTCCAGCGCGGCCGCGGTACGTAGCGAGGAGTAGTACTCCGCTCCGGCGGCCTCCCGGACCCGACGCCGCAGGCCGGCGGTGTCCACGAACTTCCACACCTCGCCCCCGACGGTCACCAGCTCGTCGACCGGGTCACGGGTGGTACCGGCGACCTCGTCCACGAGCGAGCGCTCCGTCCCGGCGAGCCGGTTGAGCAGGCTGGACTTCCCCACGTTCGGCCGGCCCAACAGGGCTACCCGCCGCGGACCGTCCACCTCCTCGAAACGCTCGCGCGGCGCCTCCGGGAGGGCCGCGAGCACCGCGTCGAGCAGGTCTCCGCTGCCACGGCCGTGCAGCGAGGACACCGGATGCGGCTCACCGAGCCCGAGGCTCCACAGCGCGGCTGCGTCCGCCTCCGTCCGAGCGTCATCGACCTTGTTCGCGGCAAGAACGACGGGCAGCCCCGACCGCTGCAGTACGCGCGCGACGGCTTCATCCGCGTCGGTCGCACCGACCGTGGTGTCGACCACGAACAGCACCGCGTCGGCCGTGTCCAGCGCCGCACGTGCCTGCTCGGCGACCCGGGCGGCGAGCCCACGCGCGTCAGGCTCCCAGCCGCCGGTGTCGACGACGACGAAACGCCGCCCGTTCCAGGTTGCGTCGTATGCGACCCGGTCGCGGGTCACGCCCGGGACGTCCTCGACCACCGCGGCCCGACGGCCCAGGATCCGGTTCACCAACGTCGACTTGCCGACGTTGGGGCGTCCGACAATCGCCAGCACCGGCTGCCTCTCGGTGGCGCCGGGCGGGTACCCGGCCTCGTCCTGCGGTGCCTGCGAAGCCACACCCACAACGTCCTCGTCTCTGTTCGTCA
>NZ_CAUVXO010000139.1:3267-7625 GCF_963555865.1 Protofrankia sp. Cr1 | reverse complement strand
TTGCTGTTCCTTGCTGTTCACAGTCGCGTCTGCTCATGATCGTGTCGACCGCGTCACGATCCGGGAGGCAGGCGGGCCGCCACCAGGTGGTCGGCGATCCGTAACCGGATGTCCTCCGCCACCGCCGCCAATGCCCGACGCGACCGCGGGTTCGCCGGGACCTCCACGTCGAACGGACGCCCGAACACGACCCGCGCCGGCACGGAACGCCTCGGCCAGCGAGCGCCCCTGGGCAGGGCCAGGCCGGTGTCGATACACGCGACCGGTAACACCGGGCACCGTCCGTGGACAGCGAGATAGGCGATACCATGCTGTACCGTCTGCACCTCGCCGGATCCCCGGGTACCTTCGGGAAACACCCCGATGGTTCCGCCGCGCCCCAACTCGTCGAGTGCAGTGTGTAACGCGGCCCGATCGGGCCGGCCACGGTCGACCGGGATCTGGCCGGCAATGCGCAGCAACGGCCCGAGGAAACCTCGGTACATTTCGGACTTCACCAGGCAGCGGACTGTGCGCGGTGACTCGATCACGACCAGGGGGCCGTCCAAGAGGCTGCTGTGGTTTCCCGCGAAGATCAGCGGACCGGTCGCCGGCACGTGTTCAAGCCCCTGGAGGGTCACCTGCATGATGGCCCGGTTCACGACGAGACGCAACGGTGGCTTGAGCACCCTGTGCACAACGTCGCGGTAGGGCCGGGACGCCGCCCCACGCGGCGGCACGGGCACCGGCGGCTGCCCGGCGCCGGCTTCCGTGGCGTCGGGGCTTCCGGTGGTCATGACGCGTCGGCCGTTACCCGTTCGCAGTGCAGCAGGACCTCGTCCACAACAGCCTCGACGGACAGACTGGTCGAGTCGAGCACGATCGCGTCGTCGGGGACGGCCAGCGGGTCCGCGGCGCGGGTCGAGTCCAGCACGTCCCTGCGATCGAGCTCGGCGAGGGTGCGGGCCACGTCATCCATGCCCTTCTCCCCGAGCTGGTGCGACCGCCGCAACGCCCGGACCTCGGTCGAAGCCGTCAGGAACACCTTGACCGGAGCCTGTGGAGCAACCACCGAACCGATGTCACGGCCTTCCACCACGATGCCGGTCGGGGACGCCGCTGCGATGATCTGCTGCTGGCGGGCGACGAGAAGCCGCCGGACCGCCGGTACCGCGGCGACCGCACTCACCGCGTTCGTCACCGCCCTGGTCCGAATCTTGTCCCCCACGGCTTCGCCGTTCACCGCGATCGTCGGATTATCCGGACTGGTGCCAACTGCCAGCACCACGCGTTCGGCCAGTTCCGCCACGGCATCGTGATCTTCAAGGTCGATCCGACTCTCCAACGCGACCTGTGTCACCGCCCGGTACATCGCGCCGGTGTCGAGATAACGCAGACCGAGTCGTCGGGCTATCTCCCTGGCAACGGTGCTCTTGCCGGAGCCTCCCGGTCCGTCGACGGCTACGACCAATCCCTCGGACGTCAATACCTGACCGTGCCCGGCGGAGCGGCCTTCGCCGCCCGTGGACACCTCCTGATCGTCGGTGGCCGTTGCGCCCACCGACTCACGGGAACCGCGGTCCTGCTCCACCGCTTCCTCCGTCCAGACGCGACAATTACCTATGAACCCGTGCATACACCGAACCCGTGTACAGATGGAATCCGCGTACACACGGTAACCAGTTTGCACCGGAAAACCATGAGCAGCCGATACGGTGAAACCGACCCGACCCGACCCGGGTGGTCACCCGGATCAACGCCGATGTGGTCAACCCGGATCAGGCTACTCGGGGCCGCCCACCCACGACGGGTGGCGTTCACGACCTGCGATAGGCGGTCCAGCCGGCGGTGGCGAGCCGGTCGAGCAGGGTGCCGACGATGTCGGGTGAAACAGCGATCTCCACAATGCCGGCCGGGGCGTCCAGGTTGTGCTCAAAGGCAGCGACATCCTCGATGTTGATCTCCCAGGCGCCGATCGTGGCGAACAGCTCGCCCAACTGGCCGGGTCTGTCCGCAAGCACCACGCCCACCCAGGCCCAGGCCCAGGGCTGCGTCGCCGCACCTGCCTTGAGCGGCAGCAGCGCCCGGCCGGCGTTGCCACCTGCCACGAGTCCGCGAACAGCCTCGACCACCTCCTGTTCGCCGGCCCGGTCGAGCAGGTCCGCCAGCCTGGACAGCTCCTCGCCGAGCAACCGGGCCCGCCGGGCGACCGGCCCACGGTTACCCTCCAGAATCGACGACCACAGGCCGGGGTCGCTGTCTGCCAGGCGGGTGGCGTCCCGGAACCCCTGGCCCACCAGGGCCAACTCGCCCGGACCGAGCTCGGGGGTGGCGGCAGCCAACAGGCTCGCGACCACCTGCGGCAGATGGGACAGGACGGCCATCGCCGTGTCATGGCGATCAGGCGTCGTACGCACCGGTATGGCGCCACACGTCCGCGCGATCGCCACCGTGGCCGCCAACGCGGCCGGTGAGGTGTGCGGCACCGGACTGACGACCCAGGCTCGTTCGGCGAACAGGTCGGCGCGGGCCGAGGCGGCACCGCCGCGCTCACGCCCGGCGATCGGGTGTGCTGGACACCACATCGACAGATCGCACCCGGCCTGCACCGCCTCGACGATCGGCCGAGCCTTCACACTCGCGACATCGCTCACCGTCTCGGCGAGCCCCGCCCGCTGCACCCGCCGTAGTTCACCGGCGACAGCGTGCGGAGGCACGGCGATGACCGCATGCTCCACGGGCTCGCCATGCCATGGCTGGCCGGCACCCATGGCCTCGGCAACCTTGACCTGCTCGGAATCAACGTCGGCCAGCAGGACCTCGATCCCATGGACGCTCAGTGCCAACCCGATGCTGGTGCCGATCAGGCCGGACCCCACCACGCCGACCCGACCCGGGGGTGGCCCAGGTGGTGGCAATCCGGATGTGCCAGTCACAGCGCGACGTCATGGTAGAGCGCGCTCACAGCGCGACGTCACGGTAGAGCGCGCCGACTTCAGCCGACGAAAGGTGCCGGGTGCGGCCCACCCGCAGTGAACCGAGATAGACCGGGCCGATTCGGGTCCGCACGAGCCGGCCGACCGGGTGGCCCACTGCGTCCATCAGCCGGCGCACCACGTGTTTACGGCCCTCGTGCAACGTGATCTCAATCATGACCCGTGCGCCGGACGAGCTCACGATCCGCACGGAGTCCACGGTCACCATCCCGTCGGTGAGGGTGACCCCCGCCCGCAACCGCCGCGGCACGTCCCGACTGACCGGTCCGCTCACCTCGACCAGGTAGGTCTTGGCGACACCGAACGACGGATGCGCCAGCCGATGTGCCAGGTCCCCGTCGTTGGTGACCAGCAGCAGGCCCTCGCTGTCGGCGTCGAGCCGGCCGACGTGGAACAGGCCGGGGCCGTGGTCCGCCACGAGGTCCGCGACGGTCGGCCGCCCCCGGTCATCCGCCATCGCCGAGAGCACCCCGACCGGCTTGTTCAACGCGAGGTGCACCAGGCCGGCCTTGGTGACGACCCGTTGACCGTCGACCTCGATGACCGCGGTCTGCGGATCAACCCGCAGACCCTGGGCCTCGACGACCCGGCCGTCCACCCGCACGCGACCCGCGGCGATCAGCTCCTCGCTGTGCCGCCTGGACCCGAGCCCCGCCGCCGCAAGCACCTTCTGCAGCCGGATGCCTTCGGCATTCGCGTCACCGGTTGTCATGAACCCAGAATGTCATAAGGCCAGAATGTCACGGGCCGACAATGTCATCCACATCGGCGATGTCAGGCAGCAGCGGGGCGAGCGGCGGCAGTTCGTCAAGATTGCGCAGACCCATCCGTTCCAGAAAGTAGTCAGTTGTCCGGTACAGCGTCGCGCCGGTCTCCGGATCGGTACCGGCCTCCTCGACGAGACGCCTGGTGGTCAGGGTACGGATCACGCCGTCGGCGGACACGCCCCGCACCGCGGAGATCCGCCCACGACTGACCGGCTGCTGGTAGGCGACAACCGCCAGCGTCTCCAGCGCCGCCTGGGACAGTTTCGGATTCTGCCCGGCGAGCACGAACCGCTCGACCCAGGGGGCGCACTCGTCGCTGGTGTAGAAACGCCAGCCACCACCGATGTCACGGAGGCTGAAGCCCCGGCCCTGCGCGATGTAGTCGCGGGCCAGCCCGACGATGACACGCTCGACGTCCGCTGCGGGGACCTCGAGGCTCACAGCGATCTCCGTAACCGGAACCGGATTTTCCGCGACCATCAGGATCGCCTCGACGAGCGCGGGTAGCGCCGGGCGCGCCACCACCTCATCTCCGGGCGACCCGTCCCCAGGTGACCGGTCACCGGGTGACCCGCCGGGCACCGGGGGTCCAACGGCTGAAGTCTCCTCGGCAGCC
>NZ_CAUVXO010000139.1:0-2881 GCF_963555865.1 Protofrankia sp. Cr1 | reverse complement strand
AGGGGAACCTCCTGTTCAAACGCGATCCGCCCCTCTCTGAAGAGCTCGAGCAGGGCGAGGAAACGCGCGACCACCTCGATCGTCTGTCGACAGCCGGTACAGAGCATCCCGAAGGATGCGCTACCCATCTCTCGCAATTTCTCGATCACAGCGAGCATATGCTCGCGGATGTTGATCCGCGGCAGGTGGACGTGATCGGTGGCGACCTGCGGAGGCAGCGGAGGTTCCCGCAACCTGGCCGCGAGCCGGGCGAGCTCGGCCGGGCCGATACCGATCTGCACCTCTGGCAAAGCGCGCGCGTAACGCGGCTCCAGCGCAACAGCCCGGGGCAGGTACCGGGCTTCCAACGCCATCAGCCCGACGAACAGGGCCGAGGCCTCCTTGTATGCCTTGTACTGCAGCAGACGGGCGAACAGCAGGTCTCTGGCCTCGAGGAGGGCGAGGTTCTCAGCTTCGTCCTCGGAGATCGCCCCGGGTAGCAGCCGGGCCGCCTTGAGGTCGAGAAGGGTTGCTGCGATCACCAGGAACTCGGTGGCCTGCCCGAGGTCAAAGCCCGCGCCGAGGCGGCGGATGTGAGCCACGAACTCGTCGGTGACCTGAGAGAGCGCGACCTCGGTCACGTCCATCTTGTGTTTGGCGATCAACGAGAGCAGCAGATCGAACGGGCCGCTGAAGTTCGCGAGCTCGACAACAAAGGCGCTGCCGGCACTGCCCCGGCCGGTGGGTGCGCTGGGGGCGGTACCGGCAGTGCCGGCAGGAGAGGCAGTGGACTCAGCCGGCGACGCGGGCTGCGCGGCCCCGACCGCCGCGTTCACCCGCCGGTTGGGAGACAGCCCTGTCCGCGCCATGTCCCGACGCTACCGCGACCGCGGCCAGCCACCCCGAACCAGCCACCACAGCGGGCCGGGGCCGGGGCCGGGCAACGCGCGGCGCGTCCACCCGTCAACGAATGTGGAGGTTGATGATGTCCCCCAGACCGCCGAGCAACGGGAGCACCAGCTGGTCCACGACCGAGGGAAACCCGAGAAACAGCTTCGGCAGCAGAATGGCCACCAGCAGGATGACGATGCCGACGTTGTTCTCGCGGAGCTGGTACTCGGCCTTGCGCCAGCTCGGTGACTGCGGGCCCAGTCCGAACAGCACCCGCCCGCCGTCGGCGGGCGGGATGGGGATAAGGCTCACAATGAACAGTGACGCGAAGGTGACGGCCAGCCACAGCACCAGTTTCGCGGAGAAGCCACCCGCCCCGGCGAGTTCCACGATTCGGGTGCCCTCAACGATGATGAGCGGTTGGGAGACGAACTTGAAACCGATGATCGCAACAAAGGCGAGCACCAGGTAGGCCAGCGGTCCGGCCAGCACCGCGACCGCGACGTGGAACCGTCGCTTGCGCCATACGTCGTTCATCGGTATCGGCTCGGTCCAGCCGACACCCGCGATGAGCATGGCCACCGCGCTGAACGGGCTGACCCGGTCTTTCAGCGATGCCGTGAGCCGCCCGGACCGCAGCCCGCGGTCCTGGAGCAGCCTCGCGACGATGACCTGTGCCGTGTCATGAGCGTAGATCCCGATGAGGAGCGCGAGAACGATCCCCAAAAGCGCCGCGGGTTCGGCCAGGTGGAACAGCACGCCTCTACAGGTCCCTTATCCGATTCCCGAACAAGCTTCGGCCACGTGGTGTCAGGGTATCGCTAACGCTGGATCACCGGCGGTGCGCCGTGCCTGGCCATCAGTTCGCGGGCCAGCCGCCGGTATCCGTCCGCCCCCACCGAGGTGGGCGCGTAGGTCGTGATCGGCTCACCGGCGACCGTGGTTTCCGGAAAGCGAACCGTACGGCTGATCACGGTGTGAAAAACCTCGTCGGGAAAGCGCTCGACGACCCTCGCCAGCACCTCCCGGGCATGCAGGGTTCGGGCGTCGTACATGGTGGCGAGGATGCCGGCGAGCTCAAGGCGTGGGTTGAGCCGGTCCCGCACCTTGTCGATTGTGTCCAGCAGCAGCGCGACACCGCGTAGGGCGAAGTACTCGCACTCCAACGGCACGATCACCGCATCCGCCGCGGTCAGGGCGTTGACGGTCAGCAGACCCAGGGACGGCTGGCAGTCGATGAGAATCACATCGTATTCGGAGCGGATCGACGCCAGGGCACGCGCGAGCGTGTGCTCACGACCGACCTCGGTGACCAGCAGCATCTCGGCAGCCGACAGGTCGATATTGCTCGGAAGCAGATCCAGACCGTCGACCTGGGTGGGGACTATCACCTCGCCGATCTCGCCTTCGCCACCCACGAGGAGATCGTGCACGGTGCGCTCCAGCACCATCGGGTTGATGCCGAGCCCGACCGAGAGCGCACCCTGCGGGTCGAAGTCGACCAACAGGGTCCGGCGGCCGTACTCGGCGAGCGCCGCGCCCAGATTGATCGTGCTGGTCGTCTTGCCGACGCCGCCCTTCTGGTTACACATGGCGACCACCCAGCCGGCCCCGTGCGTTGCCACCGGAGGGGGTACGGGAAAGGCCGGCAATGGACGTCCCGTGGGGCCCATCTCGCCGGCCCCACCCGAGCTGTGTACGACGTTGGCACCGTCGAGTCGCCCATCAGCAGACAGCGCTGGATCCCCGACGGTCACCCGCCCGTAAGGGGAGCGAACCTGGGTCGGCATCGGCGAGGCGTCGGCGGTCATGTCAAGGGACCTGCTCCTTCTGGTCAACCTGAGGACGCGCGATCATCGATCCTCTGGCGCGCCCGCAGACCACCGGGGACGCTTGCGGATCCGTGCGCGGAGAGCAGAAGCGGACCGTCAGGAGCGTACCGATACTGGAGGTCACGTACGAAGCCGGGTAGGTCACGTCGGCGCGGCGAACACCCGAAGTCGCGGCCGAA
>NZ_CAUVXO010000138.1:9226-11696 GCF_963555865.1 Protofrankia sp. Cr1 | reverse complement strand
TGCCTGGCCCAGCACCCGCTCTCGATCATCATCGGGCAGATACGGCACCAACTCCGTCAACGCCCGCGCCCGAAAATGAGCCTCATCGACGGTGGTAAGGGTGTCCAACGCGTCCGCGACCACTGGCCCGCGAGCGCCGCCCGGTATGTGCGGGACGAGGGCGGTCAACGCCTCAGCGCGGGAACCGGGGTCAGAAATGCTGTGAGCGTATGAGACAGCCTGCTCAGGCGTCCAATACCGTTCGGTGACGAGGCGGGAAAGCAGCCGGGGCGGGATGTTAGCGGATATACTGGCGATCGATCCGAAAATGAGGGCGCAAAAGATTTCCCGACCGAAGCTGTCCGGGCCGTGGATTTCCGCGGCGGCGGCCTGGTCGGTCATCCTCTCGGCGTCCTGCCACACCGCACGGATACCCGTCAGGTAGGCACCCGTCAGGCCGAGGTAGTAGTGAATTTTGTACCAGACGTTTTCTTGCCGATCTCCACCGCCCTGCTCCTCGGCGGTGAGTAGAGCGTCGACCAAATCGTGCCGGTGAGCTGCCAACAGATGTGCGATCATTCCTGCGATCGCGTACCGGTCGGCGCCGTCGGGTGATGTCTCGCCCCGCAGGGCCGGAAGACCATCACCTACAGCGCCCCATCGGCTTAGGAAGCTTTCGGCGAGCAGTCCGTGCAGCTCGGGCAGCCTACCGGCGGGCAGGCTGGTGCGGATGTACCTCATGAGCAGGTCATGCACGGTGACTGTGCCCGCGCGTGGGTCTGTCTGGATAAGCGAGCGCTGACCAAACAGAGCGATGAGATCATCAGAGTCAAGGTCGTCCATGCCCGAGGTGGCACGCCAAAGCACAGCAACCACGGACGCCGGGACCGGGCCCCGGCCCTCGAACACGGCCAGTTCACGGAGCCGCGCAGCCTGTTCGTCACGAAGCGAACTAACCGAGGCGTACAGGGAGGCGAGCAGATCGGGGTAGGGATAATCGGCGAACTGGCCCGCCAGCCAGTTCAACTCTGCCCGGCGCAGCCGTTCGGCGACACTTGCCCATCGCCGTCCTCCCGCGACCATCCCAGCTGCCAACGCCAACGCCAGCACCAGGCCCCCGCAGTGACCAAGAACCACTTCTGCTTCGGTCGGCAGTTCATCGGCGGCGCAGCCGGCGTAAGCGGCCAGTACGAGCCGAGCGGTCCCCGCGTCCACCGCGCCCAGTTCGTAGACGGTGCTGTCGGCAAACAGCGCCTCCCGGGTGCGGGTCGTGACCAGCAACCTCGCTGGGCTGGACAGCGGCAGCGTTCGCAGCAGGTCGACCTGCCAGACGTCGTCGGCCACGATCAGGCAGGCCGCTCCTGCCAGCAGCCGTCGCAGCCTCTCGGCCCCGGAATCCGGGTCGAACACCGGAGCGGTGTCCCCGAGGGACGTCAGGATCTCAGCGAGGATCGCGATTATCTGCGGCTCCGGGCCCACGTTCACCCACACGATCCCGTCCGGGAACGCGGCCAGTACCGCGGGGTCCCGCACCAGTACCCGCGCCAGTGTCGACTTGCCCGCGCCACCCATACCTACCACGCCCAGTACCGGCCCGCCCTGAGGGTCGGTCAAAAGGTCCAGCAACGCTGCCGTGTCCACGCGGCGCTCGACGTACCGCGGCGGAACAGCAGGCAATAGATTCACCGATCGCCGCGCATGTGCCGGTGGGCTCTGGTCCGAGCCGGGAAACTCCACCGGCGACGGCACCGCTCGCAGTGCCAGCCCCCGTGACGGCACCGCGCGCGCATCGGACGGAAACAATGGCGCCCGGTCCGGTTTGTTCCGTTCACCGGAGACGGCAAGACTGGCCGCGCGTACAAGCTCCAGCCGTGCCACCGATTCGGCCCTTCCGAACAGGTCGATGGAGGTTATTTGGGCCAGTAATCTCGGTCGCGCGCAGTCCTCGACTCGGACCACCAGTAGAAGACGCCGCGTGCCCGCTGGGTCCCTTTCCCACGCCGCGTGCCACTCCGCTCGCCCATACACTGAGTCCGCGTAGGCGCTCGAGAGTACGGCAACCGTGCGGCGAGCGCGCGAGACCCCTTCGTCCATCCCGACTACCCAGTTCACCCCTGGCGCGAAGTCCCACGCCTGCACCAGCACCCGATAGCCGGCCTCTTCAAGCACCCAGGCAATCCACTCCGCCCACGGCCGGTCAACCGCCGTGTACGACACGAAGTAGTCCCAGCCCTCATCCACCCCGCCGGCCACCACACAAGCATCCCACCACCGGATACCCTCGTCGCCGGGCTGATCGGTCACGCCGAAAGAGGTTCTGTACCGAGGGTGATATCATTGAGACTAATGGTAATATTATGTGACGAGGTCTGTAGTCAGGCACTCCGGCTCCGAACGCCGGCCCCGAACGGCCGACCCCGCATCGGACCGCACTGTGGAGGACCGGCATGGCGACGAACCTCCTGCTCGACAAGCGGACGCCGTGGACGGT